>CAIMHT010000010.1 GCA_903840935.1 uncultured Chlorobiaceae bacterium | reverse complement strand
GGATACGGGGAAGCCCCGCTCTCCATCTCGAGCGACAACAGCAACCACGAATTTATCGAGCTCTGCATCCGAAAGGCCGGTCACGTGACATCGGCCATGTTCGAAGCCAGGCAGGGAGCGATCGTCTCCATCAGGGGACCTTTCGGCACCGCATTCCCGATGGAGGCGATGGAGGGCAGCAACGTACTGCTGGTTGCCGGGGGGCTCGGCATAGCCCCGGTGCGCGCGCCACTTTACTGGATCAGCAATCACAGGGACAAGTACAAGAATGTCCATCTCCTTTATGGCGCGAAGGAACCGTCCCAGCTTCTCTTCAGCTACCAGTTCGAGGAATGGCAGAAGGTAAGTAACGTCCAATTGATGACCATCGTTGAAAAACCGGACGATTCCTGGAAAGGCCGGACAGGAATGATCACGGCACTTTTCGACGAATTCTCCTTCGACTCGAAGAAAACGTTCGCCATCGTCTGCGGTCCGCCCGTCATGTTCAAGTTCGTCTGCAACTACCTTGACGGAAAAGGCATTCCGATGAACCGGATGTTTGTCTCCCTCGAACGCAGGATGCACTGCGGCATGGGCAAGTGCTGCCGCTGCATGGTCGGATCGACCTTCACCTGCCTGGACGGTCCTGTTTTCGACTACTGGTCGGTCATGAACCTCAAGGAAGCGATTTAGGGAGAATCTTATGAACCATCTCGGTTTCAAAATCGGCAAAATGAAGATCGGCTCGTTCGACTTCACCTGCTGCGAAGGGTGCCAACTACAACTGGCCAACAAGGAATCGACCCTGCCTGATTTCCTCGGACTGCTTGATGTCCGCAACTTCCGTGAAATATCCTCGGAACAGCACGACGACTACGACATTGCCCTCGTCGAGGGGAGCATCACACGAAGCGACGAAATCGAGCGGCTCAAGGCGATCCGCGCACAGGCCAGCGTGCTTGTCGCTTTCGGCTCCTGCGCCTGCTTCGGCGGCGTAAACAGCCTCAAGAACAGGATTCCTGAGGGGGAAGCCATCAAAGGTGTCTATGGCGACAAAAAGATTGATACGATGCCCTCAACGAAAATCAGCGATATCGTTTCCGTAGACTTCATGGTCCCCGGTTGTCCGGTCTCCAAGGAAGAGGTGGAGCGAATCGTAGTCGGTGTTGTGACGCGCTCCCTGAACAACCTGCCGAAATACCCGGTCTGCGTTGACTGCAAACAGCGACTCAATACCTGCCTGTTCGACCTCGGAGAAGTGTGCCTCGGGCCGGTCACCAGGGCGGGCTGCGATGCTGTATGCCCATCGGGCAAAACCGCCTGCCTCGGTTGCCGCGGACCAGCCGATGACATCAACTTCTCCTCCTTCCTCCAGCTCGTCAAAGAGAAGGGGCTCAGCCAGGACGAGATGCGGGAAAAACTGACATTCTACAACGGATTTGCTGATTACCTCGACCATGAAAGTTGATTTCAACATCGATATCCACCACCTCCCGAGGGTGGAAGGGCACGGCAACATTCACATCTCGGTGAAAGAGGGAAAGCTCGCGGATGCGACATGGGAGGTGATCGAAACCCCGAGATTCTTCGAAATGATGCTCAGGGGTGTCAGCGCTGAACGGGCCTCCTTCCTCACTTCCCGCATCTGCGGAATCTGTTCAATCAGCCATTCGCTGGCCAGCATCAGGGCTCTCGAACGCGCCATGGAAATCGAACCACCAAAAGCGGCAGAAGCGATCCGGCTCCTGGCCATGCACGGAGAAACTCTCCAGAGCCATGCACTGCACCTATTCTTCCTTGCTGCGCCTGACTTTCTCGACATGCCGAGCGCGATTCCGATCCTGCATTCCCACCCCGAAATCGTGAAAGCAGGGCTCTCGCTCAAGGAGCTTGGTAACGAGATGAGCATCGCCACCACCGGTCGGGCTACCCATCCGGTCAGCCTCGTGCTGGGTGGCGTGAGCAAGGCTCCCTCGAAACAGCGCCTGAAAGAGCTCAAGGAGATGATCATGAAACGCCGGCCAGCCCTCGACAAGGCCACCGACTTTTTCAGGACGCTCACGATTCCGGAGTTCGTGCGGGAAACCGAGTTCATTTCACTTCGCAACGGCAAAGACTATCCGTTCATCGGCGGCGACCTGGTATCCACCGATGGAGTCGTCCGCGATGAGAACGACTACCTGCAAATGACCAACGAATACCTCGTCGACTTCTCGACATCGAAGTTCACCCGCTTAAGCCGCCAGTCCTCTGCAGCGGGCGCACTTGCCCGGTTCAACAACAATTCCAGGCTGCTCGGGCATCATGCTCACGAGGTCGCCGCCTCCTTCGGCCTCGAACCGGTCTGCCACAACCCGTTCATGAACAACATCGCCCAGCTCGTTGAGTGCCACCACATCTTCGAAAATGCCGAAACGCTCATCGACCTCCTGCTCGACGACGACCTGCTGGAGATCAGGACGTCATACAAACCGAAGGCAGGTGCAGCAACCGGTGCTGTCGAAGCTCCGAGAGGCGTCCTTTACCACCACCTAGAAACGGACGATAACGGCAAGGTGGTCAAAGCTGACTGCATCATCCCGACAACCCAGAACAACGCCAATATCCATTACGACCTGCATGCGCTTGCCGCCGAAGCCGTGAAGGAAGGGAAAACCGACCGTGAGACTGAAAAGCTCTGTGTCATGCTGGTGAGGTCATACGACCCCTGCATTTCATGCTCGGTGCATTAGGGGGGCTCTTACCTGTTGCACCTTTTTGTTTTTTTCGGCTATTTTTATACTCCATAATAAAATTAGCCGAATTATGCCATACAAAACAAGAACAATTGAGATCTTTTTCCTGCAAGCGAGTCAACAATTCCCCGTCATGCTGCTGACCGGACTGATCTGTTCATTTATCAGGACGGCACGCTCTATCCGGTCGAAATAAAAAAATCGGCAAGTCCGGGAAAAGAGACCATTCGCCATTTCGAGGTACTTCAAACACTGAAACAACCAATCGGGCAGGGATGCATCATCTCGCTTGCCCCCATCTATCTCCCGATCACATCAACCATCGATAACGTACCAGTGGGAATGGTGTAACCCGGGGTAACACAGAAGGTCGTCTCGTACGCCACACCTCCTCTTTTGGTTACCCAACGACGAAGCGACCAGTGCAAGCGCATTAGCGCGAAGCGTCCGTGTGCAATGCATTGTCAGGAATGGTTTCAACCGGAACCATATCTTCAATGAGAATTTCCGGCGCAATATCTTGTTCATGCGGCCAAGAAACAGCACCAAAAAGAATACCTCCCTGATTAAAATAATGCACATCTTTAAGTTCCCGGAAGACACCGCGGTCAAGGTAAGGCTTCATATCAAAGTCACCCTGACGGCCATCTTCAATTTCAACATAAATGCGATAATCAGATAACGGTTTGACCGCTTTTACATCCCAAAACATACCAGACCTCACAGTGGTGTAATTCAAATTCCGCTTATCTCGCATAAAAGTGCGGGGTATTGTGATGTTTGTTATCAAGAAAATACTAACGGATAATGATTCCGTAAAACATTGATATGATTGGCATTTCGCATGTTCTCCTGTTTTTATCGCCTAACAATAATTAGATGGATCCGCCTATACTGCGGATTTTTAAGTTGCAATTCCTGAATGGTTCGACCGTTTATGGCCCACCTTCCAGGATACTCTTGAGTTGCTTGATCCTTTCTTTGAACAATGCAGACTTCTCGGTATAATATTCCAGAGGGTATATCGATCCATATTCTATTCTTGGATCTTCACCTTTTTTCAGAGGAAAGAGCGTCTTCATGTGAAAGTCGACAAAGGTAATCCAGGCCCGCTGGGCTTGTCTCAGATTCTCACAGAATTCCTTGTCGTCCGCTTTCGCAGAAAGCAGCTTTTTATAGACAGAATTTAATCGCGCATCTGCTTGCAGAAAGCCAGTTTCGGCAACAGTATTCATCTCCATTTGAGACTGGCCGAACAAGCTCGGCGCGCCAAACAAAAGGCAAGTGACAATTGTCAAAAAAGGTATGATCCCGCGCATATCGCCTTTGGTTAAACAATGTTTGGAAGGATCTGCCTGAAACAAGAAAAGCCTACAGCAAGACCTATACCTGTATGTAAAAAGAATACACCAGATTTTCAAGCAACTGCCAATTATAATGACGCATATCGTCTTTCGCACAATCTGTAAGAAGCAAAGATGAGCCTCTCATAGTTCACCCACTTATCCCCTCACTTATCCGATCTCAGGCAAATTGGCTGAGACTGGCTATGCCGAGATTTCTTCCTTGCAGATGTATTCGACCTTGCGCACTTCATCGTCACGACCTTTCAGCGTTCGGGGGTACGACGTTCTTCGAAACTCCCCCTTGATGGTAAAAACAAGTCATGCTTTTGCAAAGCAGGCGCTCAGGGAGGGGAAAAATGACAGCGAGATTGAACAACTCTGCGAAATGACGGTTCGCTCTTACGACCCATGCATTTCATGCTCTGTGCACTGAGAAGGGGATGGAAGCAGAAGGCAGGAGAGCAAAGCGGCTCCCCTGCCTCTCGTCTCAAAGAATCTCGACAAGCTCAATCTCAAAGGTGAGCTGCTGACCTGCAAGCGGATGATTGGCATCAAGCGTCACGGCAGTATCACTGATATCCACAATCATCACAATGGCCTGCTGGTCATCGGCAAGCCCGACCTGAAGCTGCTGGCCAATTTCAAGCTCCATATCAGCAGGAAACCGCTCGCGATCGACATCGGTTACCAGCTCTGTGCTGTGCTCTCCATAAGCCTCAGTGGCAGGAATGACCGAAACCCTTTTCTCTCCGGGAGCCATATTGAGGACCGCAATATCGAATCCGGTTATGACCTGCCCCTCACCCACCGTAAACTCCAGTGGTTCGCGATCAGCCGATGTGTCGAACATCGTACCGTCATCAAGCGTTCCTGTATAGTGAACCCTGACGGTATCCCCTTTTTTTGCCTGCGCCATGCACTCCTCCTTTTTAACTGATCAAATATATTTGTCTCTTTACAACCCGGCTCACATCCAGTTCACTCCATCAACAGAGATCAACAACGATCGTAATGGGTGGGCGAAACTATGGAAAAAAGGGCAAATATCACATTTTTTTATGGCTCGCGGGGTATTTTGCCCTGATCCATCTCCATTGTCAGTTTCGGGAGCCATCCGGGATAGTTGCTCTTGATGAATTCAATCAACTGTTCACGCACCAGACAACGCAACTCCCAAACATTGGAGGAGTTCGCTGCACTGACAAGCGCCCGTATCTCGACCGACTTATCGGTGATATTAGTAATATGGAGTTTCGCTACACGACCGTCCCAGAGAGGAGTTGACGCCAGTACCCGCTCCAGCTCATGACGGAGCGTTTCAGGATTTACGGTATAATCCGTATAGAAAAACACCGTGCCGAGCAACTCCGGCGAAGTACGCGACCAGTTCTGAAAGGGACGATCAATAAACCAGTTAATGGGTACAATAAGACGTCGCTGGTCCCAGAGTTGCACAACCACATAAGTAAGGGTAATTTCCTCAATCCGGCCCCACTCATTTTCAACAACCACCACATCATCGATGCTGATTGGCTGCGTGATGGCAATCTGGATGCCGGAGATCAAAGTTGTCAGACTTTTCTGTGCAGCAAACCCGAGGATCACACCGGCAATACCCGCAGAGGCAAGAATGCTCAACCCAACCTGGCGCACCGTATCAAAGGTCATCAGCACACTGGAAACAGCAAAAAGAATAAGAAGCACGTTGAGTATCTTGCGGGCGAGGCTGACATGGGTGGAAATTTTTCTTGCCGATTCGTTTTCCCGGACTTTCGAGGCATAGCGTTGCAGGATAAACTGCTCAAACACCCTGAAAAGCCTCGTGATGAACCATGATACAGCGATAATGGCAATAATGAGAAGGGTATGATGGAGCACCTCCCTTGTATCCGGCAAGAGCGGCAGATAATGAAGAAGTATACCCAGAGCAACCAGTGTAACAAGTGCTCTGAATGGCCAAGCCATCAATTCCAGGGGAATGCTGGCCCTGATCGAACGGCGGATTGATGCTATGGCTTTACTGAACAGTGAATTTGCTGCCCGATAACCAACCAGGGCAACAAGAAAAACTATTACCGGCAACAGGTAACCACCCTGAAGCGAATTCCATAAACTCATGGTTGTCTCCATAGGCATGCAACAATAAGCTCACCCCGAGCCAAATGATTCGGGGGGGTCCCGATATCCTAACCTTTCAGCCGGGAAAATTCACTTTTTGAACGGCTCACACAATCTTCAATAGCCATACCACCAAAATAGTTGCCCGTCAAGAGCAGACTCTTTTTTCCCTTCAGCAGTTGATCAGTTTTTTCAAGCCACTGGTGGTGACCAAGCTGCAATGTTGGTACCGTATTGTACTTTGCTTCAGTATGCTCTATCTTCGAAAACCCGACACCAAGCACTTCGGTGATACGGCTTCTTTTGGTCTTTTCATCAAGGCCCGGACGAAAATGAAAAACAAAACCACGATAGTTATCGTCAGGCACTGTATCGCGGGAGACCACCGAAAAAAAGACATCATCGGGCGAAATAAGAGCCGCAACCGGCTTCAGTTTGACATGCTCCTTTCGGACAATAACCCCGACGGAGTCAACATCGGCTGCCTTGAGCTGACCAAGATGGTTCGCAATATCAGGATTGCTCCCCCTCAAAAGCTTTGATGCAACTGAAGAGGGTGTTGCCAGAACAAGGGTTTTGGCAGAATACTCTCCACCTCCGGCACTCCTGATCTCATACAACCCATCTTTATAGACCACTGAATTGATATCCTGACTGGTAAAAATATTCAGGCCACTTTTTGCGGAAATGGCGCGTGCGACGCTCTGCAGGCCATGTTTAAAAGTATAGTTCTTCAGCACATCTTTTCTTTTCTCCCGACTTTTAAACATCATGTCGGCCGGAAAATCATCAGTTTGCTGCGAAGGCACAGCATTAAAAAAGTGACGAATCACCTCATTGTAGTTACTCTCCCCAACTATTTTTGAATAATAGGAGCGGACACTCAAACCGGTTTTCTTCAGTGTAAAGAGGTTCGGAACGGACACAAGCAGTTCCAGAATATTGAGCTGAGAGACGATGGATTTGATTTTTCCATTCACAAACAAGGTAAACGGCACTTTGGCACGCGGAATAATCGAATCCTTCATGCCACACTCTTCAACAATATCAAGCAGATTCTGGTAAGAGCTGTAACAGGTGTGTGCTCCAAGTTCCATCCAGAATTTTTTTCCATTGGCACTGTACTGGGGAGAGGCAAACGAGCCTCCAACCGCATCATTTTTTTCAAGCAGTGTGGTTTTCATTCCGGCCTGCACACAATAATAAGCAAGGCTGAGGCCGCTTATGCCACCGCCGATAACAACAACATCGTTTTGCATCATAAAAGGACAAAGTGTTTCGTGAGATGCGTTTAAAAAAACCGGGAAAGACCGGGCAATAAAAAAACGCCATGCAATCCCGGAAACAATCAAAAACTTCTGGCCCAATTTAGCGAAAACAGAGAAGAAGACCGCTTTTCTCAAGCCTGTTTTTCATCTTCCCGATAGTTTTGCGAGTAGCGTACATAGTTTTCGGGCGACTCCTCAATATTGCGTCGTTCGGCATCGGTTATCGGGCGCATCACTTTCGCAGGAACACCGGCAACCAGCATTCCTGAAGGCACCGTAAACCCCTGCCTTACCAGCGCACCAGCAGCAACAATCGACCAGGGCTCAACCACACAGTCGTCAAGCAGCACTGCACCCATACCGATCAGCACATAATCATTCACCGTGCAGGCATGAAGCACAGCTCCATGACCGATGGTCACACAGTTTCCTATATGCAACGGACCCGTATCGTGCGTAACATGCAGCGTTGCATTATCCTGCACACTGGTTTTTTCACCGATACGGATCGGGCAGACATCGCCCCGTACCACAGCATTGAACCAGACACTTGAAAAAGCACCAATATGAACATCACCAATAACGAAAGCTCCCTCTGTCATGAAAACAGTGTCATGCAGCTTCGGCCAGATCCCTCTGTAAGGCATTACTTTTCCCATGCTGTTGTCAGTTATACGATAATTAGGAAATAATCAAACCTATCTCTTATAGTATGGTTTTTTGCTGGAGCATTCGGGTACAAAGAGCTTACGATGCGTGCCTGAAAGTTGCGACCCCAGCAGAGTGTTGATATATCTCAACCTCATCTTCAGACAAAAAAAAGCGTATAAATCGATCCATCAGTAGTATCGACTAATCCTGCTATCTCAGCTTGTAGATTAGAAGAGACGGCAGATATCAATGAAAATGAGTCTGCTGCACTGTAGTTGACCGTATAACCCAGATCTTGCATTGCAGCAATTGTCATCCGGCTTAAAGGCATTGGTAAGGTGCTTGATGACCAGCCTGTCATGAGTTCTCTTCCAAACACAGATTCACTCCAATGTGCATCCGCAGTACCAAGACCTCCTCCTGTTTCCAGCGGGACATAAGCAGCAGACGAGTTACCCGATATTGATCGATATTCGTTCAGTGCATTGGCTCCTGTATACCGCCCTGGGCCAGCATAAAATCCATCATAATCCCACAAATACGACGATCCAAAACCAAGAACATGAGCTATTTCATGTGTTATTACACTTGTCAAAATACCGTTTTCAGCCATCCATGCCACATCAGCACTATCAAATTGCATAAAACCTTCATAAGGCAGATGATTCGAGGTCGTTCTGAATCCTGTTGGCGCAGCCTGTGCCAATGTACCACTCGCTCCGTCAATGTAAATCACTGATGCAGAAATAGAAATATCATCAACACCTGCGAATGCAGGAAGATCACCTGTAATTACCTCTTCCCATCGCGTTATAGCCTTCTGGAAATATGTCCTATAAGCTTCATTACCAAAATAGTCAAGTGAAATATTAAACGCACTGCTGACGCTGACGACAGTGGTAAAGTCGTAACTGCTTGTTCCATGATAACCGTTTCCGACAAGATCTGTTATACTACCCTCTGAAATTGTCAGATAATAATGCGTCCCGTTGGCAAGATCTGCGTCAGGGTTTATTGTCAGTATGTTCTCCGAAAGCGAAATATTGCCACTTGTCGCAACATTATAACTCTCGACGACAGAGCCTGTTGGCGAATCACGATGAATTTCTATCGTACCTATTCCTCTCTGAATAGTCTCACTGAAGGTCACAACAATGTTGCTGCTTATGGAGACATCGACTGCTGCATCATGAGGAGTGAATCGGATTACCTGAGGTGGTGTGGTATCGGCTACCGTGGTAAAATCGTAGGTTGAAGTCCCCTCATAGCTATTGCCCGCAAGATCCTTGATCGAACCGGGATCAAGCGTAATAAAAAAGTGTGAACTATTCGAAAGGTCTGAAGTCGGATCGATCGTTAACGTATTTTCAGTAAAATGCAAAAAAGGACTGGTGGCCGCGTTGAAACTTTCGACAACGTTACCCGTCACCAAGTCACGGTGAATCACGATATCCCCCGTACCTCTCTGAATCAATTCGCTGAAAGTCAGCACGATGTTGCTGTCCACAAGAACATCTGTAGCCGAATCAGCAGGATAAAAACTGAGTACCGTCGGTGGTATGGTATCGGGTATCGTCGTGAAATCATAGGACGAAGTACCTGAATAATTGTTATCAGCAAGATCTTTGATGGATCCTGGGGCCAGAGTGACAAAATAGTGCGTATTGTTCAGCAGGTCTGAAGTCGGATCAATGGTAAGTGTCTTGCCTAAAATGACAAGATTTTGACTTGTTGCGGCATTATAGCTTACTACAAGCGGACCGGTTGCAGAACCGCTGTGAATTTCAATAACACCAGAACCTTTTTCAATTGCTTCACTAAACGTCAAAACAATGTTACTGTCCAAAGCCGCTCCAGTCGAGCCATCAAGAGGATTTAAGCTTAAAATCGTCGGTGCAGTTGTATCAACAGGAGACGGTAACGGAGAACGAAAGCCTTGCTGAATCTCGAATCGGCCATACTCAATATAATGCTTTGTCGCTGCGTCATAATCCTTACCCAGCCAGTTGAACAGGTCAATATTTGCCGCAAGGTAGGCGGCCGCATCAAATGAAAAAGAGCGGTTCTCGTTGATACCATATAAGATATAGTGCTCCGATGCTTTCTCGACATTTGTTCCCAGCCAATTCATCAAATCAACGTTTGAAGCCAAATAGTCCCATGCATCAAATCGGATAAAACGATTTTCAGCTTCGGCATAAGTATTGTAGTGCCAGGCGGCTGTCGCTGTATCAGTACTCAGCCAATTGATTAAATCAGACCAGGATGCAAGATATTCCCAACTTTCCAGTGAACCTGCCACCATCGGGACGGCGCTCGTTGTTGTAAAATCGTAATCTGTGCTCCCAGAGTAATTGTTACCAGAAAAATCTTTAACCGAACCAGGATCAAGGGTGACAAAGTATTGCGTGCTATGCAACAGATCATAAGCAGGATTGATCGTAAGCATATTGCCTGATACCGTGATCTCAGAGCTGGTCGCCACATCATAGCTTGCAACAAGTGTCCCGGTTACTGAACCGCTATGGATTGAAATATTTCCCGAACCTCTCCTGACATCCTCATTAAAGATCAAAACAAGATTGCTACCGATCGCAACACCGGTTGCGGCATCAGGAGGAGTAAAAGAAAAAACCCGAGGTACCTTATTGTCCAACGCAACGGGGAGCGTTGCAACATCTGCGCTGGTAGAATGAACAACTTTATCCATAACGTCCTGCCAGCCAAATCGCCGGTTAACCCAGTCATGTCCATCGTCGCATAAAACCCAATCACTCCCGATTGGTAGATCGGATGTAAGCGTCTGGCAATCCAGAAAACAACGATCAATTACAAAAAAACGGGTTTTATTCATAGTGAATATGAGGGAACCTGGACACAGAAAATATGTAATCAATATAAAACATATCGTGACAATACACTGGGATTTTAAAATATCAGCCATCCTCAAGTAGAAGGTAACGATATAATTTCATAAGGGTTTATGTTAATAAAATGTTAGAAGTGCTCAAAAAAAACATGGCTCGCTTTTTGGGTTTCCGAATTTTGTATACATGACGTTATCCACGAAAAAGAGTTATACGCAGTTTTTTCATAAATTCACCGGGAACAATCTGTTCATGATGACACTTTTCGAGCCGCTCTCTCTTGGCATGTTCTGAACAGCGCACAAAAAAACGCACTGAAGGGATACTTGAGATAAAATATTTTTTTTTCACGAGTGGATTTATTAGATTTCGTCAAGAGTGTAGTTAAACCTAAAAAAACAAGCAGCCATGGTTAATATAAACGGGGTTTTTACCAACTGGGGACGGGCTTACGGCAGATTCGTGGAGGTCTTCATTGATGGTCACTGGTGGGTTATGGGTGATTACATGGAAAATGTTGGCAAATCAACAAAGCGCTTGTTGAAGAATGCCTATCCATTTATTTATGGTGGCTCATCCTCTTCATCCACCTTCAGGGGTTCATCTCCGAAGAAATCGGGTTATGCCAAACCGACCAAGGATATCGAAAGACGATTCAAAGACTGAACGGTTCATTCCTCTTTCCGTTATCAGAAAGTTATCAGGTAAAAAACGAGGTTCAAAGCCTCGTTTTTTATTGTGCCGCCCGCCTCTCTTTCCCTGAAAAATCAACAAGCCCGGGTGAATCAACCTCCTGGTATAAGAGCGCAACACTACCTTTTCATCACTGGCATGAAAGCAACACTGAGCTGTAACAAACTAAAAAAGATCTACAACAAGCGTGAAGTTGTCAAAAGCTCGTCGATAGAGGTTCAACAGGGGACGATTGTGGGGCTTCTCGGGCCGAACGGTGCGGGGAAAACCACCACCTTTTACATGATTGTAGGACTTGTGCGACCTGACGGGGGCGAAGTTTTTCTTGACAGTGAAAATATCACCGCCATGGCGATGTACAGGCGTGCACGTCTCGGTATCGGATATCTCCCCCAGGAAGCGTCAGTCTTCCGAAACATGACGGTCGAAGAAAACATCTTGAGCGTGCTTGAATTCACCTCCCTCTCAGAAGCAGCACGAAAGGAAAGGAGCAGCATGATGCTCGAAGAGTTGAACATCACCTCAATCCGCAAAAGCATGGGCTATGCACTCTCAGGTGGTGAACGCCGGCGGACAGAAATAGCAAGGGCCCTGGCGCTCAACCCAAAATTCATACTGCTCGACGAACCCTTTGCCGGAGTCGACCCGATCGCCGTTGAAGATATCCAGCAAATTGTTGAAGGGCTTGCCAGACGCGATATCGGAGTACTTATTACAGACCATAATGTCCATGAAACCCTCTCCATTACAGACCACGCCTACCTGCTCTTTGACGGAAGCATCTTCATGCACGGCACGCCGGAAGAGATCGCAGCAAACCCG
The DNA here is from genome assembly GCA_903840935.1 of uncultured Chlorobiaceae bacterium. GTDB lineage: Bacteria > Bacteroidota > Chlorobiia > Chlorobiales > Chlorobiaceae > Chlorobium. The sequence continues at coordinate 37,304 of CAIMHT010000010.1, read as the reverse complement.
GTGGTCAGAGAGATGTACCTTGGAGAAAAATTCACGCTTGACAGATATCAGTCGACAACCAGAACTTCTACGCCATAAAACTTTAAAACTCAAATTCATGCATCCATCAGCAATGGCAAATGCCTTTTTGTTTTTTAAGACCTATATTTCCGCTGGAGAAAAAAAGGTTATTGTGGAAATTGGTTCTCTGGATGTCAATGGCTCAATTCGCGAAGTCGCTCCAAAAGGGGCAAAGTACATTGGTTTAGATTTTGCGGAGGGCAAAGGTGTAGATATCATTCTTGATGATCCCTATACATTGCCGTTTGAAGAAAGTTCGATAGATGTTTGCGTAAGTTCAAGCGTATTTGAACATTCAGAGATGTTCTGGCTCTTGTTTCTGGAAATTCTCCGAATACTTAAACCAAACGGATTGTTCTATCTGAATGCACCATCAAACGGCAATTTTCATCGTTACCCTGTGGATTGCTGGCGTTTCTATCCTGATAGTGGCAAGGCGCTGGTGACTTGGGCTAAAAGAAACAATTATTCTCCAGGCATGCTCGAATCTTTTGTAAGCAATCAAATAGACATTTGGAATGATTTCGTTGCCGTTTTTGTGAAAGAGGACGTCCATGCAATCGAATATCCAAATCGGATTTTGCAAAGAAAGACGGATTTTTATAATGGAATTGTACAAAACAGCCCTGAAATTCTGAATTTGAGTATTTTCTCTGAAGATCAGAAAAAATTGATTGTTATAAAACAGATTATTGATAAAGAGATCAAAATACAGTAAAGCCTATCATATCTTTAAATACTTTGCAATAAAGTATTTACTATTATGCATGCAATAAAAGCCACTCCGTAACGCTCAATTATTATCATCTGAACCCTTAAAAAATACTCTCGACTTACCACACAGCCAATTCCTGTGGAGCCTTTATAGTGCGAACATGATCAACACGATGAATCCACCAAAAAAGCCCCTGACTTCACGATAAGATCAGGGGCTTTTTTCGTTTTACAACAGAGACGACTCTTCAACTATTGGAAGCGTCAGGCTCATTTAACCACTTGCCCGGAAGGTCAGGGATGCTCTGACGAAGTCTGTATTAACCATGTTAACTTATTGCGCTTGTCCAAGATCGGAGCCGCCAGTGCTAAAAAGCACACACAGGCCTTACCCGTCCGCTGACCAGTTTGGTATCGTGGTTCTGCTCTCCACTGTAAAAGTACATATACCAGGCATCCTCTCCGTCATCCTGCGAGGAACTCCAGTAGAAGTGGTCAGCAAAACCGCCAACAATATCTCTCTGAAGGTAAAGCTGCTTTAATTGCGACACATTCGGTAAAAACCAGCCGCCGTAACCGTGGCTCACAAAAGTATTACAGGCCGCTTTGGCGTCATACCAGGTAAACTGCTCTTGCGCCATTCCACGCGAGTGACCCTGAATATTAGTTTTAGCCGCAATAAGGCCGTGCTCACCACTGCCATCCACATAAAAAACAATGCCACCTCGATAGTGATCACCAACCGTTATCGCAACAGAAATAAGTGGAGCAGAAACCAGACTCAGGCCGATGAGCAAAAGCATCATGCATAGCCGGGTGAAAGCGTTAAGTATTGCAATGCGTGTCATGATGATTGTTGTTTAGTTATTTGTATTTTTTTTTAAAAAATTCTATAGGCTAAAAAACGTCCTGCAAAGCAATGGGCTATGCACATCTATCGCCATCATGGCTTCCTTGTTCTACCAACAGGTAAACACTGTATTGTGTTCTTTTTGTCAAATTTTAATATTGACAACGAGCATGCAGATAAAAAATGCTGTTCATAATTACGCCAACACCTGAAGAATCAGACAAAGAACAAACTCAAAATACAAGGCAAGGCATTATATTATAACTGATAACAACTAAATTGCCACACAATAAAACTTAATTTGACTGGCAATAAAATTAATCAGAACAGACAGATAAGTCTTAAAGAATAGATAAAAAAAAGACTTAGCATAAACCAAAGCCAAGCTGCGTACTATTTGCGCATCATCAATATGCCGAATTGGATATTCCGCTATTATTTTACGATTTTAGATTAATTAAATCAAGTGATCATGCAAATATTTTTAAAAAAAAAGCCCACCTAATAATATTACATGCTTAACATATATATAATTTATGTGCATTTTATATATAACAGAAACAGCGTATTCAGTTATATATATCTCAATTAAAAACTTGCAAATTATTTATTGCAGCATATATACTTGACCGGGTGGCGGTTACAAACAGAATCCAGTCGTCTGGTTGTTCCTGGAGATAATGGTCAGCCAATTTGGCAGACTACCTTTCTTGCGTATCTTGAACGAAGCAACCATATCAAAAAGCAAAACCTCATGATCGCCGAACGCCTGCTTTTTCAATCTGACGGCGGATTTATCCGCATTCCTGTATGGGGCCATATACCGCTCAGCGGAGCGCTAAAAAAAATTCTGTCGCACCCATCCTTTCTTCGCCTCAAGGGAATTCGGCAGCTCTCCTTCTCGCAGCAGGTTTATCCCGGAGCAACGCATACCCGCTTTGAGCACTCTATTGGAGTCTATCACCTCATGAAGCTGATACTGCAACGCATGTTGACGAACCCCCTGGCACTCAGCCTGCAGGATGAGCGATTCCGGTTTAACGACCACAACTGCCGTGTACTGCTCTCAGCCTCTCTTTTGCACGATATCGGCCACTTTCCCCATGCCCACATCATCGAGGAGCAGATTCCCCTCTGCGGCGGTGAACCGGTTTTTTCGCACCACGAGGAGCTTTGCCGCTACTTTATCTATGAACAAAACCCCGGGGTTCCAACAATCGCAGAGATTCTGCAGATAGAGTGGAGGGTACCACCCGAAGCTGTCATAGCGCTCATCACGGGCAGTTCGGGAACCTGCTTCAGCAAGCTGATAAGCGGCACACTTGACCCAGACAAGATGGACTACCTCATGCGTGACGCGCACCACTGCAACATTCCCTACGGGAGCATCGATATCGACCGACTGATTGAGTCATTTGTGCCTGACCCGCAACGTGATCGGTTTGCCATAACCGAAAAAGGGATTGCGCCACTTGAGAGCCTGCTCTTTGCGAAGTATATGATGATGCGCAATGTTTACTGGCACCATACAAGCAGGGCGCTCTCGGCAATGCTCCGCAGGCTTTTGCAGGATATTGCAGGCGACGAAATACTCTCTGCGGATGCCTTGCGCCAGCTCTTTTACAGCAATGCCGATGACCGCGTACTGCATGAACTTAAGCAGTTGATGCCGGAAAAGAGGCATCAACTTGGTGCACTGCTTGATGACATTCTCATGCGCCGGGTCTACAAGAGAGCAATAACGGTACAGCCCTACCTGCCGGAATCGGCCAAAGAGAATGAGCGATGGTTCATCTATAACAGTAACAGTCCGATGCGCCGCGCCATGGAGGTAGAGATCTGTTGCTTTCTAAACAAGCGCTACCATCTCGGACTCCACGGACATGAGGTACTGATTGATCCGCCATCGAAAAAGGATATTTTCGATTACGCAGATCTGAAGGAGCTCAGGGTCTACCCGACCCGCTCGGAGCACATCCACTACTCTCTGCAATGTGAGTCGGAGTATGTGCGGTTTGATGAGTTGAACGAGTCGGTTTTTCAGTCGGATTTCATTCTTGCATTTGAACGCTATACCAAAAAATTCAGGGTGCTCTGTCGCCCTGATCTGGTTGAGCGCATCGTGGAGTCGCGGGAAGAGATCATGCGTATGCTCGCCAATGATCTTGACCTGTTTCGTTAAAAGCATCACGTAAACTGCTTCCAGTTGACAACAGTGTGACACACAACCGCCATGACGAAAAGAGAGATCAGCCAGACGCTGGTCGAGAGGGATATATCGGTTAGAAGCGTAATAAATATCAGAACGCCGGTAATAATTGAAAAGAGAAATACTCCGAATGCCAAAGGACTTGCCCAGAATCTGCTGTTTGTGTTCATCGTACCAGTTAAATTTAGATGAAGGAGAAACTATAGCTCTCGTGGTCAACAAGACAACTTTCTCGTCACCTTAAACAAAATACAAGCAGAATTCTTAAAGGATGATAAATGAATCCTTAAACGTTGCTAAAAAAACGCTGCTTATTCCAGCAAAAGCGCAAAAAATAAAAAAACCGAACGGGGCATTATTGACTTTATCATATATTTCATTAAAGCTAAACACTATTGCCATATGGAACATCAGGACAAATTTTACAAAGGGCTCTTCTTCGGCGCTGTACTTGGCTCAGCCGCAGGTACCATCATGGGGCTGCTTTTCGCCCCATACAAGGGAAGGGAAACCCAGCAGATTATTTCGGGCAAAATCAAGCTTGCGCTCGACAAGGCCAACGACCTCTACGAAAGCAGTGAAAACGACGTCGCTTACAACAACGATGCTAAAACGCGCTCACAGGAGATCATCGACACCGCACGTGACGAGGCAAAAAAAATCCTTAATGAGGCCAACAACATTATCAGGGAGATCAAGGGATACCCAAAAGCCAAGGAAAACTGAGTAATGCTCTCATACCAGTGCGCAAACCTTACAAAAAGCGGCATTACCAAACTCGCTGTTTTGCTTCTGCACGCCTTTCCTCTCTCTGCCGCAATGTGGCAGTTCCAGCTTGAGACTCTTGGTGATGCCGGTTATGCTGTAATTGCACCAAACGCCTTTGGTATCGCAGGATCAGAAGAACGTGAGAAATGGACGTTTACCGACTACGCCCATGAGCTTGCCCAACTCCTCAAGTCGTTGATGGTGGAACATGTGACGATTGTCGGCCTTTCTATGGGTGGATACCAAGCTTTTGAATTCTATAGGCTCTACCCTGGCAAAACCGCATCGCTGGTTCTGTGCGACACCAGGGCTGAAGCCGATACACCTGCAGTCCGCTCAATGCGGGAGGAGTTCATCCACGCAATAGAGGCCGGAGGTGCTGAAGAGGCCGCCAGACGAATGATTCCTAACTATTTTACCGCCGAGAGCTCCGTCAGAAAACCGCAACTGGCTGCAGAAGCTATCACAATGATACGAGAGCAAAGCGCCACCGTCATCAACGCCGCAATGCGGGCAATCATGACGCGTTCAGATGCAACCCCGCTTCTTGCCACCATCAACTGCCCTGTGCTGATACTGAGCGGGAAGGAAGACAAGCTTATCACGCCCGAAACGGCTGAAAGCATTCATACGCTCACTGCAGGATCAAAGCTCCTTCTGCTGGCGAGTGCGGCTCATATCTCAAACATGGAGCAGCCCGAAGCATTCAACAACGCCCTGCTTGCCCATCTTGAAGAGGTCAGTCGCTGCTGACCTCCCTTTTGCCCAATCAGGCTTCGAGACTTTCAAGCAGTTCAAAAAAGTTCGGGAACGAGACGCCAACAACATCAACATCGGAAATGTCAATTGGGCACCCTGTCGCCTTGCTCGCAATGGCAAAGCTCATGGCAATCCTGTGATCATCAAAACTCTCAATCACAACCGTTCCAGACGGAGTTATCCTGCGCCCCTTGACCATAAAACCGTCGGGATACTGCTCGCAATCAAAACCGAGACGCTGAAGATTGACCACGAGGGCGTCAATCCGGTCGCTCTCCTTGGTTCTCAGTTCGGCGGCATTGTGCAACTCAAACTGGCCGGTCGCAAAAGCTGAAAGAACGGCAAGCATGGGGATTTCATCAATGATAAACGAGACAAGCTGCGGATCCTGGATCACAAGGGGTTCAAGTCCTGTGTGGTTATCGACCAGAATATCGCCGATGGTTTCACCGCCGATAACCCTCTGGTTTTCAATTGTCAAACCTGCCCCGGCTTCTGTCAGAAGAGCGAGAAATGCTGCCCGTGTCGGGTTGAGGCAGACATCCCTGATTATGATTTCCGAACCTCGTGCAAGCAGACCGAGCGCAACAATGAAACAGGCGGCCGATGGATCTGCGGGAATAAAGAAAGGCTTTGCTGCAAGAACCTTGCGGCCCGGCACGACGATAACCCGTTCTCCTTCGAACTCAATACTTTCGAGACCGAGCATCACTTCAGTATGGTCACGCGAGCGCACCGGTTCGATAATTCTCGATTCACCGTCGGCATGGAGGGCGGCAAAAGCCACCAGTGATTTCACCTGCGCTGAAGGAACCGGCAGACGGTAGGTAATCGGCTTCAGCTCTTTGGTTCCCTGGATGCTAATAGGCGCTGTACCAGACGGCGAAAGCTGAACGTCGACTCCCATTATGCGCAACGGATCGGCAACCCTCTTCATCGGCCGCTTCATCAGCGAAGTGTCGCCAATCAACTCACTGGCAAAAGGCTGTGCAGCCAAAATACCGGCAAACATGCGCATGGTACTTCCTGAATTATTACACATCAAAGGATCTGAGGGGGGCTGAAAACTCCATAGACCCCTTGATTCGACAACCACTCGCCGGATGCGGCGGCCGTAGGCTCCATCCACCTCTTCCTGACGAAGGGTGATGCCGGCACTTTTCAAAACACCGAGAGTTGACTGATTATCAAATCCGGCAGAAAAATTAGTGATCTCTGTTGTGCCTTCCGACAATGCGCCGATAAGTGCCGCACGGTGGGAGATTGACTTGTCGGGCGGTAACGCTGTAACTTCACCTTTGAACACTCTCATGAGTCAACGGGATTGGTATTGACAAAAAAAAGGCAACTCCCGCGAAGGAGCTGCCTGAACATAACTGTTTCGAACGGGAATGATCATGAATTGCGTTCTTCATTTGCCCTTTGCGCTCTTCGTCTGCTCCTTGAGCGCTTCAAACGACCATCCACCGAAGGTTTGACAAAGTATGCGTTTGCACGAAACTCCTTTAAAACACCTGCACGCTCATACTTCTTCTTGAAGCGTTTCAGCATTTTATCGATCGATTCATTGTCATTTATCTGCACACTAACCAATGTAATTCACCCCCTTTTAAAAGATCAACGTCTAAGTTTCAGTTTAATAAGATCCGTAACACTTTCTGCATTTTTTCCATTCGCAGAGTTCATCTGCACATTTTCGAGAAGCTGTTTTCTGCCACTTTTGCAAAATTCCACAATAATAACAAAGGCACCACTTCCTGTCGCCTGTTTTTCCCTGACCACCCCAACCTCACCAAGCGCCTGATGATAGAGTGCATCACCCTTGGCATAGATACCATGAGGCGAATAAACCTGGCACTCTTCGGCTTTCAACTCATCCGGACTGACCTCCCGGTCAATCTGTATTTGCCACTCCTTGAGCAGATAGACCTGATTGCACTCGGCACAGCGAACCCAGTATTGGTTTTCTGCTGCAGGCGGCAATTCACCAGCCCCGTTTTTACTGCCTTTTGGCTTTTTGACAACGACCGGCGTCAGATAATCATCCTCCCTGGGCTTGTCGCTCGGCATCCATTCACCGACAAAGACCTTCTCTGTAATCTGGCCGCAACCTTCACAGAAGCAAGCCTTGATCTTACCCTCCAAAATGAACTGTCTTTTTCTGGACTCTACCTTCATATTATATTGCTGGTTGTTAACCCGGCTCGAAACCGTATGGATTTCCGATTCTCTTCGCTCCGATCTCTTTTTGCGGGCTTCATGGCGCAATATAGTGCATCGCACCTGAAAAAAAAGAGGAATGTTCTTGAGTGCTTAGTTAAGGAAATCCTCCCTAAAAAACAACCGGATAATTCAGGGGCGATCACTTATGGGTTAATGCATCAATAAGATCTGATTTTGTAAGCAATTGAAGACGTCCATCTGACCGGCTTATCAGCACTCCCGATGCACTTTGCTGCAGTTTATCGGATAATTCGGAAATCGTTGCATCGAGCCGGCAGACAGGAAATGGCTGCTCCATAAAACCGACAACCTTTGCGTTCATCGCATCGTCGTTTTCAATAAGAATGGAAAGAATCTTGTTTTCACTGATACTGCCAATCGGAGCATTATAGGATACAATCGGAAGCTGGGAGACATCGTTCTGCTTCATCATCTCAAACACTTCGGCAAGTGTATTTTCAGGATAAGCGAAAATAAGATCCCTGCGCGCTTTCAATTGCAGGATATCCTCGGCCGTGATCTGCTCAAGAGCTGATTTTGCCTTGCGGTAAAAGCCGCGCTTGCGCATCCACTCATCATGGAACATCTTGCTCAAATAATAACCGCCAAAATCGTTCATCACCACCACCACACAATCATCCTCTCGATATGCCGCACCGGCCCGAAGCGCAGCAGCCATTGCCGCACCCGAAGCTCCACCTACAAAAACAGCCTCCATCCGCAAAAGCTCCCTGCCGCAGTTAAATGCTTCATAATCACTTACCTGTACCACATCATCAAGAAGCGAGGGATCCCAAAAAGCGGAGGGCTGACTGGAGCCAATCTCCTCAAGCTCGGAAAATGCCGGTTTTCCAGGCACTCCATCCCTGAAGAGCCCTGCATAAATGGAGCCCTGCGATTCAACACCGATAATCTGAATTGCAGGATTCTTTGCTTTCAGAAAAGTGGCAATACCAAAAACCATAGCGCCGGAGATCATCGGCACAAAAACATGAGTAACCTGACCCTCCGTCTGGCGAAAAATCTCGCTGCCGGTAGCGTCGCAATGAACCTTGAGGCTGAGAGGGTTGGCATACATGCCTGCAAAAAAGGCGTTCGGTATACTCCGAACCAGACTTTCAGCCACATTCATGCAACTGCGCGGCTCTCCAGGCAAAGCATCCGAAGGGGTAATCACCAGTTCCGCACCGAGAGCGCGGAGCATATCCTGCTTCTCCCGCGATATTTTATCAGGAGCGGCCAGAAGCAACTTGTAGCCACGGCTTACACCTGCCATGGCAAGAGCAATGCCGCTGTTGCCAAAGGTCCAGTCCACAAGGGTCATTCCCGGATGAATCAGCTTGCGCTCTTCAGCATCTTTGACAATGGCAGAGGCAACACGATAGTAGTGCGACCAGGCCGGATTCATGTACTCAAGTTTGGCCATAACCTTTGGCCTGATTTGGCGGGCCATCTGTTGTACAGGAACCATCGGCGTTTCTGCGGCAAGACCGAATATATCGTGGTTCGACATGGTAGTAGCTGAAAGATGAGTTAACATGACAACGCAATACCTCGGTGACGCTGTGAGAAAATATACAAGGAATAAGCGCCTTTCCGGTTTGAAAATCATAGACAAAATATGTTTTTTTACAAGAAGTTCCACCAACCACGACGAAGACGAAAGAGGACGAGGGGTTTACAACAACAAGGTAACAGCAAAAAAGGGCCGCCAAGTTATGGATCAAAAAAAAATGGAGTTTGCGGCAGAAGAAATTCCACCTGAAAACATGACAGAGGCGCTTGTCTCGCTCGAAAACCTTGCCCAAAATGTACGCCTGATCCGCCAGAGAGTTGGCGAAACGAGGCGAATCATGGGCATCGTCAAGGCAAATGCTTATGGGCATAACGTCCACAGGGTTGCTGCAACGCTTGAAAAATCGGGCATTGAAGATTTCGGCGTAGCAAACATCCATGAAGCCATTGAACTGAAAAAAGGCAGCACGCTGAAAAAACCGGCCACCATTCTGGCCTTCTCTTCGCCACTTCCCTCACAGATTCCATTTTTCCTGCACCACGGCATCGAGATGACACTCTGCGATAGCCTGACGATTCATGCCGCAGAGGAAATTGCCGCAGCAGAGAACAAAACCATTGCCGTACAGCTCAAAGTTGATACCGGAATGGGGCGTCTCGGTGCTCCACCCAGGGTGGCCATAGAACTCCTCCGGCAAATAGAGAGCTCCCCGCACCTTGAGCTGACGGGAATCTACACCCACTTTGCCAACAGCGCAACGGACGAAGGATTCACCCGGCAACAGCTTGACGCCTTTACAACACTCACGGCAGAATTTGAACACGCTTCATCCAGAACGGTTTGTAAACATGCAGCCAACAGCGGCGCAATCCTCTCAGCACCCCAATCCTGGCTCGACATGGTACGCCCCGGTATCCTCCTCTACGGGTACCATCCGACAAAAAACAACCCTTGCAGCCTCAACGTCAAACCGGTCATGCAATTCGAAGCAAAAGTAATTTTTGTCAAAAATGTACCTGCCGGAACCACCATCAGCTATAACCGGACCTGGACGGCACCGAAAGCGTCCTCCATCGCAACCATAGCCGCAGGCTACGCTGATGGTTATGGAAGAGCCCTCTCAAGCCGCGCCACCGTCATGATCAACGGCAACGCTTACCCACAGGTCGGTACCGTCACGATGGATCAGATCATGGTTGACCTTGGCACCCGCCACAATGTCAAAACAGGCGACAAAGCCATTCTCTTTGGCTGGGAGGGGAGCGGGGCTGACACCCTGGCCGAATTGGCTGGCACCATCAGCTACGAAACCCTCTGCTCGGTCTCTTCCAGGGTAAAACGCATCTTCCTATGAATCCCCTCGAAAAACTGGCGCTGAAGCTCAGTCTCACCAAGGCTGAAATTACCCTGGTCTCCGCTCTTCTGGCCTTTCTGCTGCTTGGTGGCATCCTTGTTACTCTCCGTTCGTCAGAGGAGGCTGATCTCCTTGTTAAAAAAGCAGAAACTGCACGATACCGTGAAGCGGAGGTCGACAGCCTCATCGCCCTTGCCACCCTGCAGCAGGCAAGCGTCAAGGAAGATGTTTTGCAGGATGCCGAGGCCGAAGGAGAGGAACTTGCTGCTGAAAAGAAACCGGAGGAGCACCGCTCATCAGGAAAAAAAGTCTTTAATGGCACACTCTCGTTCAACAAGGCGAGCAGCCAGCAACTCCAGAAAATTCCGGGCGTCGGGCCGGTCATGGCCGAACGGCTGGTTTCTTTCAGAAAATCAAAAGGGGGTAAAGTGCTGCAATTTCAGGACTTTTTGGAAGTCAAAGGGATCGGCAAAAAAAAGCTTGAATCCCTCAAAAAATATTTCATACTCGAATAATGAGCACAAGCCTGATCGCCTGCGCCATCGACCAGAAAGAGTGCGCCATCGTCCGCATGACAAAATCCGGCGGAAACCTTTACAACCTGATCGAGAGCAAAACCCTGCCACTCGGCATTCATAACCTTGCCTCAGGTAAAGAAAAACGACTGCTGAAAAAGCTCGACCACCACCTCAACGAGTGGCCCGATGAAGAGCTGGCGCTCTGCGTCGGACCAGAAAACTACCACCCCCTTCCCGTCTCTTTTCCAGCCAATACGAGCGCAGAGAAGTACCGTGAATACTGCCGGATTGAGGCGCAATACTTTTTAAGCAAACCCGAAGCGTACGATTGCGACTGTGCCGGCTACGGCATGAAGCAGAACGGACTGCATGAAAAAAAGATGCTGCTCTTCTATCCCGCCGCAGCTATCCGCAGAGTTTCAGAACACTTTGCTGACTCGCGCCGACTCATTTTCAGCGGCACTCCGCAGTTGCCTCTTCTCCACCTTTCAAGATTTACTGCCGAGAAGCAAGTAATCCTTGAGATTGAAAGCAACTATCTCCTCCTGACAGAATCAAAAGAGGGCCGGATAGAACAATTTTCATGTCGGGAAACAAAAAACCGGAAAGAGAGCGAATACTTCACCATCAAGGAGCTTGTCGAAAACCCGCTCTTCCGTGAAACGGAAGTACAACTGACCGGCACACTGGCCGACAAGGCGATGACGAGACTCATCCAAAAAGAGAGCTCAATGACGCTGAAACCCCTCAGCATCCCTCCATCACTCTCCATCAGTAACCCGGATAAATTTCCCATCTCTTCAGGCGTAACGGTAAAAGCCATCAGCACCGCAGTGATGGCACTCAACGAACAAAAAAGGTTTATACTTTTTTCTGATTGACCACCCCGGTGATCTTGAGATAGTTGGTGGCCAAAAGTTGAGTTCCAGTAAAAAAGAGTACGACTTTGGCCAGATAAAGTGCTTTATATTTGGCCAAAGTCGCCGATATTCCCTATCTTTGGCCAGATAAAGAATTTTATATCTGGCCAAATCATCCGACAGTTATCATCTTTGGCCAAATATAAAACTGAAACAAAAAAAACTCTGCGCGTGAGCAAAAAAACATATCGGGCCGCAAGGATGAATTGCTGATTCTGGAGCGGGTGCTGCTCTCTCCAGATCCTGAATTTATGGTTATTTATGGTCGCAGAAGAGTTGGAAAAACCTGGCTGGTCAGGGAGTTTTTTGGAGAGATGATCTGTTTCGAACTCACCGGTATGCACAAGGCTACGCTGGTGGAACAATTGAAAAATTTTGCCAAATCTCTTGCCAAATCCACCGGTATGCCGGTTGAACTCAAGCGACCCTCATCCTGGTCAGAAGCGTTCAACCAGTTGGAACGGTTTCTGGAATCCTTTTCTCAACGAAAAAATGGCAAAAAACAGGTTCTTTTTCTGGACGAATTGCCCTGGCTCAACACTCCCCGCTCAAAGTTTCTGTCGGCCTTTGAACATTTTTGGAACAGTTTTGGCTCCCGCCAGAAGAATTTGATCCTTGTTGTTTGCGGTTCTGCCGCATCATGGATGTTGCTGCATATTGTACGCGCAAGAGGTGGGCTTCATAATCGGCTTACCCGTCAAATCCGCCTTCTCCCCTTTACGCTTCCAGAAACAGAGGAGTTTTTGCTCAAAAGGGGAATCAAGCTCACCCGTTATCAAATGGTTGAACTCTACATGGCAATGGGTGGAGTGTCCTTTTACCTGATGCAGGCAGAGCCGGGGTTGTCGGCGGCTCAGATTATTGATCGGGTCTGTTTTTCATCCACCGGGCTTCTGCATAGTGAATATGAGAAGCTTTATGCCTCGCTCTTTGATGAGAGTGAACTGCACAAAACGATTGTTGCATTGCTGAGCAAAAAACGCTCGGGTTTAAACCGTACCGAGATACTCGCCCTTGCCAAAATTACCACCGGCGGACGACTTACCCGTATCCTTGAAGAGCTGGAAGAGTCAGGGTTTATTGAATCACGGATTCCTTTCGGCAAAAAAGGGCAAGATTCACTCTACTGGCTGGCTGATGAGTTCACTTTTTTTTACTTTTCATGGATAAAGCCTCTTGGCAAAAAAAAGGTCGATGCAGGATACTGGATGTCGCGTCAGAATGACCCAGCGAGAACAGCGTGGGCGGGTTTTGCTTTTGAAACAGTTTGCCTCAAGCATGTCCGGGCATTGAAAGCAGCATTGGGCATTGCCATGGTTGAAACCAGCGACGGCCCCTGGCGTTACAAGCCAACCGAAGAGTCATCATTGCCGGGTGCGCAAATTGATCTGCTCCTTGACCGGCGTGATGCCTCCATCAATCTCTGTGAGATGAAGTTTTCACAGTCCGAGTTTACCATCGATGCCACATACGCCAAAGAACTTCGTCAGAAAATCACTGTTTTTCGTGAGGTAACAGGCACCAAGAAAAACATCTTTCTCACCATGGTCACAACCTACGGCATCACCGACAACACCTGGTCGCAGGAGCTGCATCCCGGTAACCTTACCCTTGATGCGCTTTTCTGAGTTTTTCAAAGAGAATAACTGACAGCTCGCAATTGGTGTGGGCTGTCAGCCATTGACAACGATCAACCCGTTACTTTTACTCGCCTTTCTTTTGACTGACAATAACCTCGGCAATCTGCACGGCATTGGTCGCAGCGCCTTTGCGCAGGTTGTCGGCAACAATCCACATGTTGAGGGTCTGGGGATGCCAGTAGTCGCGGCGAATCCTGCCTGCAAAGACTTCGTCGCGCTCGTAAGAGGTGAGCGGCATGGGGTAGATGCGTGCCGAAGGGTCGTCCTGCAGGATAATACCCGGCGACGTGCGAAGCAGTTCACGCACCTCGTCGATATCAAATTCGCGCTCAAGCTCGATGTTGAGCGACTCTCCGTGGCCGCCGTAGACCGGAATGCGCACCGTGGTGGGAGAGATACTCATGCTCTTGTCACCCATGATCTTGCGGGTCTCGTTGACCATCTTCATCTCCTCCTTGGTGTAGCCGTTATCGGTAAAGGCATCAATCTGCGGCACGGCATTGAAGGCAATCTGATGAAAATGGGTGAACTGCTCCTGGCTCTCTCCCGCCAACTCGCTTTCAAGGGCGTCGCGCCCAATCTTTCCTTTGCCGGTCACTGACTGGTAGGTTGAAACCACCACCCTTTTGACGCCGAAACGGTCGTGCAGAGGCTTGAGCACCACCACCATCTGAATGGTTGAGCAGTTGGGGTTGGCAATGATCGGTTCGGGGCGACCGTCGGCCCTGAAAATAGCTCCGGGATTGACTTCAGGCACAACAAGGGGCACATCGGGTTCCATGCGGAATGCCGATGAGTTGTCGATAACAACCGCGCCTTCAGCCGCTGCAACCACGGCCCACTCTTTGCTGGCGGTGGCACCTGCGGAAAAAAGGGCGATATCAACATCACGGAAAGCCTCTTCTGAGGGTTCGCGGATAATGAACTCCTTGCCCCTGAAGGTAACCGTCTGACCGGCACTTCTTGACGATGCAAGCGGGACAAAATCGGTGGCAGGAAAATTTCTCTCTTCAAGAACCTTGATCATCGTGCGACCGACCAGACCGGTTGCACCAAGTACCGCCACACGGCAACGGGAATCCTGACTACTCATAACTTATTATATATTATTGGCTTGATAATTTAATAACAATCTATCGGAATGGTCATTGAGGCACTCCGTTCCCTCAAGAATCTTCCCCTCCCTTGCATATCCTTCGCACTCCTCGCGGTAATCAAGAAGAATCTCGACCACCTGCTCCCATCCATCCTCGCGTACCAGCTTGTTGCGTGCACGCGACACCATCGGAAGTGCTTTCAGGTAGGTGGCATAGTGGCGGCGCATCTCAAGCACCCCGTACTTTTCGCCCTTAAACTGCACAGAGAGCTTCAAGTGCTCAATGGCAACCTCAATCCTTGCACGAAAATCGGGCGGCGGCACGAGCTTGCCGGTTTTCAGCAACTCTTTTGCCGCCTCAAAAATAAAGGGGTTACCTATGGAACCCCGGCCAATCATCACACCATCCGCCCCCGTTTCGGCAAACATGGCAAGAGCATCTTCGGCCGTCCAGATATCGCCATTGGCAATAAGCGGTATGCGCGCCTGCTCTTTGACCTGGCGGATCCAGTTCCAGTCCGCCCTCCCCTTGTACATCTGGCTGCGCGTACGACCATGCAGCGCAAGAGCCTGAATACCGGTATCCTCAAGCCGGGGCAAAATATCAAGAATGTTAATCGAATCAAGATCCCAGCCAATCCTTGTTTTGGCCGTCACCGGAATGGAAACCGCTTTGACAACCGCCCCGGAAATAGCAGCCATCTTCTCCGGCTCCCTGAGCAGCGCCGCGCCAGCCCCTTTACCGGCAACCTTTTTGGTCGGGCAGCCGAAATTGATATCAAGATAATCGGGGCCATACTCTTCAGCAATAACTGCGGCCTCAACCATCGACTCAACACTGCTGCCAAAAATCTGGATGGCAAAGGGGCGCTCCATCTCATCGACCTTCAGCTTGCGGAGCGACTTCTCGACTCCCCTGCGCAGCGCCTCGGCACTGATGAACTCGGTATAGACAATATCGGCCCCATGCCGCTTGCAGAGTTGCCGGAATGCCCGGTCGGTCACATCCTCCATCGGAGCCAGAATAACCGGCCGTTCAATCTCAATTGTTCCTATTTTCATGCCTACCCGTTAATAATCTCTGCAGGTCCGCTCATCAGCTCCTTGACCTGCGCCTGAATCTTGCTGTAGAGCGCCGAATCTTCACGCAACGCCTTCTTGACGGTTTCACGTCCCTGGCCAAGCTTGTCCGTGCCATAACTGAACCATGAACCGGCCTTTTTGACAACACCGAACTCAACAGCCAAATCAATCAATTCACCCATGGCCGAAATACCTTCTCCGTACAAAATATCGAACTCGGCCGTGCGGAATGGAGGAGCAACCTTGTTTTTGACCACCTTCACCCTCGTACGGTTGCCGGTAATCTCTTCGCCATCTTTGATCTGGGCAATTTTACGAATATCGAGACGCACCGACGAATAAAATTTCAGCGCCTTGCCGCCAGTCGTTGTTTCAGGGTTGCCATAAACAACGCCGATTTTATCGCGAAGCTGATTAATGAAAATACAGACACAGCTCGATTTTGAGATGGCTCCGGTGAGCTTGCGCAGTGCCTGGCTCATAAGCCGCGCCTGGAGACCCATCACACTGTCGCCCATCTCGCCTTCAAGCTCCGCCTGGGGCACCAGAGCCGCAACAGAATCGACAACGACCACATCAATGGCATTGCTCCTCACCAGCGTCTCCACAATGGAAAGCGCCTGCTCGCCCGATTCCGGCTGGCTGATGAGCAGGGCGTTGATATCAACACCAAGCTTTCGGGCGTAGGTAGGATCAAATGCGTGTTCGGCATCGACGATAGCCGCAATTCCCCCCAATTTCTGTGCTTCAGCAATAACATGAAGGGCAAGTGTTGTTTTTCCGGAGGATTCCGGTCCATAAATTTCAGTAACACGGCCACGGGGAAGGCCGCCAACGCCAAGGGCAAAATCGAGGGTCATTGATCCGGTTGAAATCGACTGCACCTTCATTCCTGCTGAATCGTCACCGAGGCGCATAATCGCTCCCTTGCCAAACTGTTTTTCGAGGGCTTCGACCGCAAGGTTCAATTGCTTGAGTTTTGCCGGATCAACCGTAACGGCCTTTTTTTCAATTTTCTGAGTATCCATAATATCTGTATGTAAAAAATTGAAGAAAGAGAGTCTCTTCAGGTTATAGAATAGTCTTGAGCGTTTCAGATAGCTCCCGGTAAGACAAACCAAGCTCCTGCTCTGAGCGGATGCTGGTGTAGGCAAGAAGCCTTGAAGCGATACGGATGCTCTCAAGGCTGATGAATGAAGGACGGCTTGAGAGCACCGACCAGAGCTCTCCTCCAAAACCGGCAAGCAGGCCGACAGCCCCGGGCACCATAAAAGCCCGGCCCATGCTGCTGCCTGCAAGAGTACTAATAGTGCCAAAAAGTTCCCGGAAACTCAGATTGCGGCCGACAACAACATAGCGCTCCCCTGAGAGCCCCTTTTCCCATGCCGCCAGGTGGGCATCGGCCACATCGCGGACATCAACAAAACCGGTACCTCCCGAAGGAAAGAACGGTAGTTTTCCCTCATAGATGAGCCTCAGCACCTCGTTCGAAGAGCTGAGCGAAGCGGGGTTCTGGCGGTCAACGCCAATAACGACCCCGGGATTGACCATCACCACTTCGAGCCCCTCGGCCACCCCGCGCAACCCCTCAAGTTCAGCCAGATGCTTGGCCTCCATATACCCATTCCGCCGTTGCCACTCCTGAAAGGTGGTTGACTCATTGGCTGGTGATCCATCCTCGGAAGCACCGATGGCCGCAATGGAGCTGGTTAAAACAAGTCTTCGGACATTATTATAAATGGAGGCATTGATAACATTCCTTGTCCCGACAACATTGGTTTCATAGAGTGCATTTCGGGTGTTCCGTGTATAGGAAATAAGCCCTGCGCAATGAAAGACCGTGTCGGCTCCCCTGAAAGCCTCAAGGAGGGCAAGAGAATCCATGATATCTGCGCGAACTATATCAACCGGCAACCCCTCAAGAAAAGAGCAGTCCGAGCTGTTCCGGGCAATCACCCTGAGGCGACTCCCTCCGGAGAGCCGTGAAAGCAGTGCAAAAACAATCTGCGAACCGATATATCCGGTAGCCCCGGTTATGACAATTGATGAGTTAAGCATGAAACGCTGAAATAATAAAAGAACCCGCCTGTATGATTATAAACGACAGCACGGCCTTCACTGTTCATAAACATAAGAATTTCGCGGGTATTGTTTTCTTCTATTTTCGACTCTTCAAAGATTGAGTGTAAGAAATTCTTCTTGATTTGTTAATAGCAGTCAAAATGAACAGGCTGAATAAACTTTCGACCAATGTGGTAAGGGAGCAGTTTTTAATGATAAAACCGTCCTATAATCATGGCAGGATGAGTTCTGAATTTTTGTGCAAAATCGATGATATCGCTTTCCTTCAATGCTCCAGACTCAATGACCGCCCGCTTCTCTTCTTCAGAAAAAGTTCATAGGACTGCAAAGGCTTCAGCTTCTGCCTCTTTAACTTTGTCCTCTGCCTCGAAACAATCAGCATAACTCTATCAATCCATTCAGAACATTACCGAATTTTTTTGAACGAAACGTCAGGAACAGATTGACACAGACCAGCCAAAAAATATTCCCCCGTCAAAACCCTTATACTTTCCTTATCTTCACGTTCGCTGCAATGTGGCGCGATTTTTGGAAAACCGGTTTATCAGTAAATTATTCAGTAATGGCGAAAGAAAGTTCCCACCACCAGTCACCTCCCTTTTCAGGATCTTCACTCCAGCAGGGTGTTCTGGCCAGCGGGTTGAGGATTATCACCGATGCCGTCGCCTCGGTAAAAAGCGTTACGCTCGGCATACAGATCGATGCCGGGTCACGCGATGACCCCAAAGAGTCTCCGGGACTGGCACATTTTATTGAGCACGCCATCTTTAAAGGCACCGGGCGGCGCACCTACATCGACATCGCCAGAAACATCGAAAAAAACGGCGGTTACCTCGATGCCTATACCACCAAGGAGCAGACCTGCATCTACCTGCGCTGCCTGCCGGAACACCTTGAGCCCTCTTTTGATCTTCTCTCTGATCTGGTCTGCGACCCGGTGTTTCCTCCTGAAGAGATTGAAAAAGAGAAAGAGGTGGTCATTGAAGAGATCAGCAGCGTCAACGATACCCCTGAAGAGCTTATTTTTGAGGAGTTCGACCTGCGCTCGTTCCCCCGCCACCCTCTCGGCACACCGATACTTGGTACCGAAAAAAGCGTTGATGCGTTCAGTATAGATAACCTGAACAACTTCATGCGGCAGCACTATATTCCGCAGAAGATGCTTGTCACGGCTACCGGTATGGTGCAGCACGACAAGATCATGGAACTGAGCGACCGATTTTTGGGAAAGCTCAGGGAACCCGCCGGAAACCAATATATACGGCAGCCCTTCCTTGCAGAAGATTACACCCCTTTTACCCTGACACTGAAAAAGCGGGTCTGCCAGGCGCAGATCGTTCTCGGTACAGCCATAGCGCGCCACGATCCGCTCTTTTACAGTTTCATGGTGCTCAACTCCATGCTCGGTAACGGCATGAGTTCGCTGCTCAATCTGGAACTTCGTGAAAAACGGGGACTGGCATACAACGTCTACTCGTCAATCACCTTTTTCGATGATGTTACCGCAATGAACATTTATGCCGGAACCGACAGCAACAAGACAAAAATCACCCTTGAACTGATCGACAAGCTGCTCAAGAGCGATGCACTGAAAAATCCCGACCCGGAAGAGGTGAGAGCGGCAAAAACAAAACTGCTCGGTTCGCATATCATGGGGATGGAAAAGATGACGCGGAGAATGTCGCAGACGGCTTCCGACCTCTCCTATTTCGGGCGTGTGATTGAGCCTGAAGAGAAAACTGCCGCTCTGGAGGCGGTCACTGCCAGCGATATCGCTGAAGCTGCCATGCGGATGCTGCATGATGCTCCCTTCTCAACACTGGTCTATAAACCGGGGCGGCAGAACTGAAGGGGCCGAAGCGCTGTTTTAAAACAGAAGATTAATTCGTATCTTTCGGACTTTTAATTTTTCACCATTACCAATTAACCAAAGAGAGCCTTGCAAAAGAATATCAAGAACGTCAGCGAAACCGAACAAGAGCTGGAAATCATTCTTTCCGCTGAAGAATTCGGTGAAGAATATAACCAGGAACTCGATGAGGCCAAAAGAAACATCCAGATCAAGGGATTCCGAAAAGGACATGCCCCTGCAGGCTTGATTAAAAAACTGGCAGGCCCCTCCATTGAGGCAACCGTCGCCGAAAAAATGGCATCCAAATATTTCGGTGAAATCGCCGATGCCGAAAACATCAAACCGGCAAGCCGCGCACAGATTATCGATTTCACCTTTGCACCCGATGAGCTGAAAATCCAGCTCTCATACGAAGTTCATCCCGAATTCGACGTAAAGGATTACAGTACATACAACTTCACTCAGAACCGCTATATCGTTACCGATGAGGATGTCGATCGTGAAATAAAGCTTATTCTCAAAGGGCACGGCACCCTTGTCAGCATTGACGAGGCCGCACTCTCAACCGATACCGTTATCGGCGATGTGTACAAACTTGATGAAGCGGGCGAACCGGAAGAAGATCAGAAAACCGAAAACCACCACTTCACCCTTGAGTACCTTCCGGAGGAGAATCCCTTCCGCTTAGCGCTTACAGGGAAAACAGCCGGAGAGAGCGTTGAGGTTGAAAACGAGGAGAAAGGCTCCCAACCCGCTTCCCGTTTCCGCGTTGTAATCAGCGAAATCAAACGGCTTGAACTGCCTGAACTGACCGACGAGCTGGTCAAAGAGATTTCGGGAGATCGGTTTGAATCGGTGACCGACTTCACTTCTGACGTACGTATCCAGATTGAACAGCATTTTCTTCTGAAGTCTGATGAGGAGTTGCTTGAATCCATCTCCGAGAAATTTATCGAGGAAAATCCGGTTCCTGCGCCGAACTCCATGATAGCCTCCTTCTCGAAAATGCTTGTTGAAAATGCCAAACGCCAGATGGGTGGCAACTTTCCACGCGGGTTCGACGAAGAGCAGTTCCGCCTTGCCATGAAGCCGAATGCCGAAAAACATGCACAATGGCTGCTGATCAGCCAGAAAATAGCTGAAGAAGCAGAACTTTCTGTCTCAGATGAGGACATCAAGGCATACGCCGATAAAGAGGCCGAAAAAAGCGAATCCATGAATGCCGAAGAGATTCTGAAAACCTACCTGTCAGCAGAGTTTCGCGATTACATCACCGATACCATTCTCAAAGAGAAGATCTACGATGTCATCAAATCGAAGGTAACCATCACCGAGGAAGAAAAACCGCTTCCGGCTCACGAGGGCTGATTTTTTATACAGAAAGCAAAAAAGCAGGAGTATCGTAAATGAAGCTCCTGCTTTTTTTGTGCCCATTTTGTTCCGTTATAGCCCGTCAAGCAGCACGGTCGCAATTGCTGAATGGCGATCATGGGCAATGGAGAGTTTCATGGAGCAGCCCGCAGGGAAACAAACTGCACAGTGGGGCTGCACAAAAGGACGACCCCTCTCATCATTAAGTATTTCAAAGCTTTTCCAGTGCACGCCACCGGCAAAGCCTGTGCCGAGTGCCTTGACAACCGCCTCTTTGGCTGCAAACCTGCCAGCGATACTGGCTATCACCTGTGGTTTGTGCAGGCAAATTACTATCTCCTCTTCTGTCAGAAAGCGCTGAAGAAACTTCACCCCATAGCGGCTGTAGAGCCTTTCAATTCGATCAAGATCGACAATATCCACTCCAATCTCCATCTCTTTTCCTCTCCCCTTCAGACAAGTGCTATGGTCATTGAAAGATCAAGAGCCTTGACACTGTGCGTCAGCTCTCCGATCGAGATAAAGTCAACGCCGGTTTCAGCAACATCAACCACATTGTGCATACCGATATTGCCCGACACTTCAAGAAGAGGAGTGCTGCTGCCATGACTCCTGACATAATGGACCGCCTCCGCAAGCAGTTCCTGCGTAAAGTTGTCGAGAAGAATAATATCCGGGTGGCAGACAAGAGCCTCCCGCAACTCGTTCATGGAGCGTACCTCGGTTTCGATCTTCACCTCAAGTTTTTGCTCTTTGCAATACCTCTGTGCCCGATGAATGGCCTTTGCAATGCTTCCGGAGGCATCTATATGGTTATCCTTGATGAGAATCATGTCGAAAAGGCCGAAACGGTGGTTTGTCCCTCCGCCAATCCTGACCGCCTCCTTGTCGAAATAACGAAGACCCGGAGCGGTTTTTCGGGTATCGAGAATTTTTGTGCCCGTATGGCTCACCTTGTCAACATAGCCCCTCGTTCTTGTTGCAATCCCCGACATGCGCTGCAAAAAATTGAGTGTGGTACGTTCAGCAACAAGAAGCTGTGCAAGATTTCCCGTCACCTCAATAATGATCTCGCCGCAGCAAACCCTTTCGCCGTCACGGCGATGCTGCACAACGGAGAGTTTGGGATCGCAGGCAGCAAAAACCTGCTCAGCAACTTCAGCTCCTGCGAGAATGCCATCCTCTTTGGCCCTGATAACGGCACTGCCCCCCTGTCGGGAATCAATGGTGGCAAGGGTGGTAATATCACCCGTATAACGATCCTCCTCAAGAGCGAGCATAATTGCCCTCGCACGACACCCTTCATAAAAATCGTCACAATCCTTGCTCTTCATGATGGCCGTTCCCTCTATTACATTGAAAAAAATAGCGTCACCGCACCAAGGTAGTGAATTCGTCAATAGCGTCGCACAAAAAAATCTGCCCGTTACCCGACTCCAACCCTCAACCGAAGAGGAATGTTGACTATAGAAGAGCAAGCATATCGAGAATTGTATAAAATGGCTTTTTGTAGAACGAGATAGAGAATTGTTATATTGTGAGAAAGCGATATGGGCAGGTATTGGCTTATGCAATGATCTCGAAGCACTGCCCGGTTTCGGGTCTTTTTTTATGTCAGAAACACACATGGATACCAGCAGAATAAAATTTAAAGCGTTATTTCAGGACGTTGCCTCACTTGAGGATATCTGGAAGTTCTCTACTGTAAATAATCGCGATGTCGATTTTCTGAAGTTCAGGCAGCGCTCCGAATGGTTGCAGTTTACCGGACTCAATGACAATAAGGGTCATGAGATTTATGAAGGTGATCTTCTGGAGTGGGAAGATTTGATTGTTGAAGTTGTTTTTGATTGCGGAAGTTTCAAAGTACTCAATGACGGCAGCTCCGACATGCTCTTGTGGTTTTGTTTGCCCGAATGCAAAGTTGTCGGAAACAAATACGAAAAGAAAAGAGTCAAACCCTGAGCCCGTGTCACGGCACGCTTCCCTGTGAAGCCGATACACGACGATTTCATTCACCCAAAGGTTTCTATGATACACTGCGCCAACTCATGTGTCCGGCTGGTAAACATGGTTTTTTATGCCCACCACGGAGTACTCAAGGAAGAGCATACTGTTGGCGGGAAATATGAAGTCGATGCCGAGCTCTTTTTTGACTTCACCGATGCCGCGCAAAACGATGATATCACAAAAACGGTTGATTACGGTGCGGTGTACAAAAAGATAGAGGAGGCACTGACTCTCCGCAAATACTTTCTCATCGAGGCCGTAGCCTGTGCGATCGCCCGCGAACTCCTCCATGACTTTGCGATTCTTGAGCAAGTGGCCATCAGGGTACGCAAACGCAATCCGCCCGTCAACGGCATCTGCGATTATGCCGAAGCCGATTACACGGCCACCCGCCACTGAAATCATGCCGAAACACAACGTCTTTATCGGGATCGGGTCCAATATCGGAGATCGGCTCCACCACCTGCAGGAGGCGGTCGACAGGCTGTCGATGCTTGATGAAACAACGATATCGGCGGTATCGTCTATCTATATGACTGAACCTGTTGGCGAAAGTGAACAGAACCGCTTCTATAACGGCGTTCTTCAGCTTGAAACTTCGCTTCCACCGGAGGAGTTGCGCCGGCAGTGCAAAACCATTGAACAGGAGCTGGGAAGACCTGACGCCTATCCCCGCTGGAGCCCGAGGGTGATTGATCTCGATATCCTGCTCTATGACGACGCCATTATCCAGACCGAAACACTCTCAATTCCTCACCAGGAACTGCATTGCCGGAAATTTGTCCTTATTCCGCTGCTCGACATTGCCAACCCTCTGCACCCCGCAATGCAGCAAACCATGCGGCAACTTCTGGAATGCTGCAATGACCGCTCAGTACTGATAAAAACAAAAGAGAAAATCAGGATAAAAAAAAGACGGAGCACCTCACGAAAAGGCTCCGTCCTGTAAAAATCAAAAATCTTATGGCAAATGCCACCAGGAAACCTTCAGTTGGCAAAGGTAATATTAAGGTTTCCTTCTGCAAAGTCAGCCCCTTCAGTCTTGCGGCCAACAAGCACATTGGGAAGAATAATACTTTTGCGGAAGTTATTGATATCAACCAGCAGCTCATCGCCCTTGATATTGACATTAAGCTTCTTCACCTCAACGTTAGGCAGATAGAGACTCAGAACATATTTCCCGTTGATTTTCTCAAGCATCTGGGTTTTATCATCCGTGTAGAGGATATCTGCCGGATTAACGTCACCAAACATCTCCTGGCTCAACTGATAGAGCCTCTCGATATTGATAATTTCTGCCGTAGACTGTTTCACCCTGAAAATAGGGACCGGATAGAAGCAGTTTTCAATGACCCTGAGATATTTGCTCTGAATATCGATAAGACTCTGCAGGTAGCTGTCGGTTGAGCTTGCAGGAAGAATCTTGTTTACAATGGCAGCATCGAGCTTGTAGCCGAAAAGATTAAGGTAGGTCTGCACGCGCAAAGCCTCCTTGATAACCATGTTTTCCGGATTAAGAACAACCCTGAAGGTGGTGATGGATTTATCCTGAAGCATGGCATGGAGTTCTTTCATGTGAGAATTCACCTCCGGCATAAGCTTGAAGATATTTTTCTTCGGCATGAACTTGTTCAAAAGCGGAGCAGCAAAACCAATGGCTTTAGAATGCCAGCCACCAATTTTATCGGCATACCATCCGTACGATTCAGGCATTCCAAGCAAACGCATGGTCTCTCCTGTCGGTGCAGCGTCAACAACCACCACATCATAATCACCTGACCTGGCAGCTTTCCAGATATAGCGCAGACTGATCATCTCCTCCATACCGGGCATGATGGCAAGCTCTTCAGCAACAACCTCATTGGCGCCATCGTGCATTAAAATCGATGAAAAATAGGAATAGAGCTCAGTCCAGTTCTCCCTGATTTCCGCAAGAACATTCACCTCCATGGCAAAAAGATTCTTTTCGACCTCCACCGGCGTGGAAGAGAGTTCGGTGCTCAACGCATCGGCAAGACTGTGCGCCACATCGGTACTCATAATCAAAACCCGTTGTCCTCTTCGCGCAATTGCTGTTGCTGATGAAGCTGAAACGGTAGTCTTTCCTACCCCTCCTTTACCCAAGTAAAGAATAATTCTCATGTTGATAATAAAACTATTGAGTGGACTTAATTCTTGACTGAACGCTTTTTATCGATGAGTTGCTCCTTCTCTACCCCAACTCCTGACCCTTCAGGTGAGTGGCATCAGGTGAACCTTCTGCTTCATCAGGAGAGTCATCCAGACTCATCATGTTTTTCACTATGGCCGGCACATCCTCTTCAAGAGTTTTTACGGTAATGGTTTTGCGCTTCGGAGCAGCATCCGCCAGCTCATCCACTCTCACTTCTGCTTTCACGGATGGCCTGGAAACCTCGTTTTTCGGCTCGCCCGGAAAAAAGTCGCTGCTGAAACAATCAGCATTGGGTGTCGCATCATCATCGCTTTTGATTTGAATACTCTTTTTTCTGACACGAGGCTCATTACCGCCATCCGCATCGTGCGCTTTCTCCTGCATCACATCATCATCCGATCCTTCATCATCCATTTTTGGCGAGGGGCGTTGCGGCCTTTTCTTTGCATTCTCACTAAAACTTGAGGAGAGGCGTAAAAGCTTTCCAACAGAGCCAAATACCCCGTCATTTTTGACTGCCGTCTTGACAATATTGAGCACAAAGCGCTCGGCCTGGGGATTATCTGCTATGCTGTTGAGCAATTCATTGAGTACCGTAAGCATACCGGGAACATGCTGCAGATCACTCTTGACCTGCTCACGAATCTTGAATGGAGTATCACCAATAATTTCCTTCAGTGAACCCGTAATTTTTTTAATTGACGCGGGATCGGTAGGAAGCATGCTCTCAATTCCCCTGATAAAATCAGCCGGGAAAAAACCTTCTGCACTCTCTCCACCCCCTTGCGCTCCGCCTGGCGGAACGCCACCCTGCTGCGGCGCTCTTTCATCCGAAGGATAACCGATGGATGCCTTGTATTGCTCAAGCAAATCCTGACCATAACCTATAGAACTCTCCCGCTGAGGGGAATCTGAAGCGCCAAAACGAAGGGAGATGATTCGAGGCATACAAACACTTCGTGCGCCCTGCAGAATACGGTGAGAAACTTCGTCAGGGAGATCGCTTCGATAATTAAGACCAAGGCGCTCCTCAATGACCGACTCCATAACCGTATGAAGCCGGGTAATCAACTCAGCTTCCCTCAGTTCAACCATATCAAAAATCACATAAACGGGATCCTTCTCCTCACGACGAACCTTGAAATTAAGCGTCGCAAAATCATGGTCTTTATTCCGGCTGCTCACCGTGACAGAGCCAAGATTAAATCGGTCGAGATAATCTTTGTTCGATCCCCTTGCCCAGAAATAAACAGCCTTGTCGCTATAGATCAGGTAATCCTGAAAGGCAATATTTCCAACGCGCTCCTGGTGTGATTCATAAAAAACGCCCTCAAAAAATGCAATCGGATTTTCGCCGGCATTCATGAGCCCTTTCTGAAAAAACTCAGTAACATCACTCTGATCGGTCTGTGCCGAAACATACAACGATAAATTAGCCATTACCCATACCCGTTCACTTGATACTGATTAGCACGCTGAACTGAAATCTATGAAAATTTTATAATAAAGAGAAATGTCCCGATAAAGCCGGGAGTGAAGGGAGGACTTCACAAAAACAAAAAAGGCAGTGAAAGCTTTAACCTTTTCACCGCCTAAGCAAAGAGCATAACGGACGTATGCTTACTCTGCGAACTTTGACTCTACAGCTTTCGAAGGAACGGCATAGCCAGATAATTCAGGTGATGACCCGCGAAGGCTTGCACCAGAACCGCCACCAACGTTACCATAAGCGTTGCGGTTGATTCTCATTGTGCCCTTGCCCAGAGAATCAAACAACAGACCAACAGTCTCCCAATGCCCCTCAACCATCACTTCAAAAACGCGACCGGCTGCAGCAAGGATATCGGTAAATACGCCTCCACCACTTACACTCATAATTCCCCCTTGGAATTTAATTATTGGAAAGTTATCAAAATTTGCAACAGTACCCTTTGTTCCAATTTACGGTAATAATAAATAAAAACAAGGAAAAAAATCCATTCAGGCAAGTCAAAACCCTGCCAAACGATCAAAACTCCTACCTTTTGATCGGGCCTTTCTGGAAAGAGCCTGCAAAATTCTTGACCACTTCAGAAGCCGAGACTCCTGCATCACCAACAGCCGTAGCGGCATTTCCTGTTGCATTTTCAACGGTTTCAACAGCACTGACATAGAGTTCACTGGCCGTTCTGGATGCATCTTTAACGGTAATGGCAACGCGGTCAAGAGTCTCGCCAACAACACCACTGGTGCTGCCAAGCAGATTGCCAATGCCCGAAGCATCAACAACAGCACCCACAGTCCCGGTCACCGTATCAAAAAGACTACCGGCAAGATTAAGACTGCCGACAACGGCACTCTGACCCGTCAAAAGCACACTCTCGGCAAGGAACGTAAGCCGATCAATAAATTCAAGTTCCTTGAAATCTTTACGCAGATTCTGGTAGGATTCCGACATAATATTCTCCCTGGAAATGAGGCCGCCCAAAAGGAGCCCCGGTTATGATTATAAAACTGACAAAAAATTATCTTATGGAAAGCTAAACATAAATATTCATCTAAACAAATACTCCTCATAGAGAAGCATCCTATCCCCTGTCGTAAGCCTTCTGTTCTTTTTGCGACCGGCTATGCTCCTGATCATTGAGGTCAAACGGAATGTGCAGCCATTTGTCCTTGAAAACGGCATCTCCCGGTTCAAGCCCGGTAAGGCTGATCGGAAGTGTAATGATCTTGCGCTGATTGCCGATCTGTACAAACAGCTCATCGCCGGTTACCCAGACATCGATATCGACAGGGTTGGCAAACATGAGCTTCAACTGCACCTCATAAACATCACCATTACGCACAAACTTTATCGGCGGTTCGTCATACATCATATCGGACGGATCGCTGTCGCCGTACATGTCTTTGGCAAACATTTCGAGTGACTTGAGACCGACAATTTCCTGCTCATACATCTTCAGCTTTTTGACCGGAAGGGGAGAAAAGCCCTCTTCGATCTCTCCAAGGTACTTCTGCTGTATAGCTTTCCAGTTCTCCAGATAGCCACTGTTCTCCTTTGTATCAAGCAGCTTGTTGACCAGCACCATATCCACCTTGAAGCCATAAAGGTTCAAATAGGTCAAAGCACGCATGGTCTCCTTGATCGACATTTTCTCCGCATTCATGACCAGACGCACCGTCGACTTCTTATTATCCGTCAGAATCTCGCGGATATCTTCAAGCTCCTCAAATACCTGGTCAACCGACTCAACAGCATCAGCCGGAGGAATAAAAAATGCAATTTTATCGGACATCCTTGAAAGCGGCTTGCTCAGCGGCTTGATAAGGTATTTATTGACATTTTTGATCGCCTTCATACCCCATGCGAGGGTATCGGGAAGGGAGAGAAGTCGGAGGGTTTCACCCGTCGGAGCGGTATCGAGTACCAAAACATCATAGAGTCCGGAAGCTTTATAACGCTTTACTCTCAAAAGAGAGAAAAGCTCTTCCATACCCGGCAAAATGGTCATTTCATCAGCCATCACCCCCGAAATACCCTGGGCCATAAAAACTCTGGTATAGTACTTCTGAACAGCATGCCAGTTCTTCTTCAGGTCCACATAGGGATTGACCTCAATAGCATCAAGATTCTCCTTTATTTTAGTCGGCTCGGCGCCAAGAGGCAGGTTGAACGAATCCGAAAGACTGTGTGCGGGATCGGTTGAAAGAACAAGAGTACGATAACCAAGTTGCGACAAGCGAACTGCTGTAGCCGCAGAGACACTGGTTTTGCCTACCCCGCCTTTTCCTGTAAAAGTTAAAATACGCATGAACCGGACATTGGATTTATGGACGCTGAGGGAAAAATCAGAAATCAGAAAAAGCCAAAGATATCACTCTGAGCTGACACTACAAAAGATTGAACATACACACTTCAGGCAAGGTTAAAAATTTTAAACTTTTTTATCTCACCCGAAGAGTTTGCAAATGACTCTTCGGCTCACTTAATTAACCCTTTCAATCAAGATTATCACCCTCATGCCTGAAACAAACTCCATCGTCGATATCCGGGCAACCGTCGTCCAGATCCGCCGTATCAGTACTGCTGTCACCATCATCACTCTCGATTGCCCGGCAATTGCCGTTACGGCAAAACCCGGAAACTTTGTCAACGTCAAGGTCAACGACACAACGCTGCCACTGCTCCGTCGACCATTTTCGATACACAACGTGCGAGGATCGCTTATCGACATCATGGTCAAATCCATTGGACCTGGCACCACGCTTTTCTGCGACAGGGCACCAGGATCAACCGTGATGGTACTCGGCCCGCTTGGAAACAGCTTCGACATTGCAGGCAAGGAGTTCGACACCGCCATCCTTCTCTCCGGAGGAATTGGCACCGCTCCCATGCTTTTTCTTGAAAAAACACTTGCCGCAAAAGGCAAAAAGGTCATAAACCTCATTGGCGGCCAGTCAAAAGAGGATATACTCGCCGGCGAGCTTTCAAACTGCCGGTTTGCAACCGATGACGGTTCAGCAGGATTCAGGGGTAACGTGGTGGAACTACTCCACAGCGAGCTGGCGGCTCTCAAAAAAGAAGGGAGACCAAAGGTTTTCGCGTGCGGACCGAATGCCATGCTGAAAGCCGTTGCCAGATACTGCCATGAGCAGCAACTCGCCGCAGAAGTTTCACTTGAATCGGTGATGGGCTGCGGCATCGGCATCTGCTACGGCTGCAGCGTAGAGGTCAAAAGCCCGGATGGAGGACTCCGCACCATCCTGCTCTGCCGGGAGGGTCCTGTCATTGACGCCAAGCTGCTTGCAGTATAAATAAGATAACTTTATCTTTATAATGCAGGGCGAGAGCCATTCAAGGCAGTTTTTTTCAATAAACCTCCAAATTTAAAAGACCATGGCAAGAGGACTTAACAAAGTAATGCTTATTGGCAGACTCGGTGGTGAACCCGAAAGCCGGCAAGCTGGTTCAACAACAGTAACAAACTTCACGATTGCGACGAGCGAAAAGTTCAAGAATCAGCAGGGCGAACTTCAGGAGAAAACGGAGTGGCACCGGATTGTCGCATGGGGACGACTGGCAGAAATCTGCAAAGAATATCTGCACAAGGGCTCACAAGTCTACGCTGAAGGAAGACTGCAGACAAGGAACTGGGAGAAAGAGGGTGTCAAGCAATACACCACAGAGATCGTCATCAGCGAGATGCAGATGCTTGATGGCAAGCCATCGGGAGCAGCCTACGAAGGCAGTTCGCAGGGTTACGAGCGCCATCAGGGTACCCATGACACTCAGTCACCGCCCACTCCATCTTCGGTCCCGATGCTCGAAAACGACAAAGACGACCTGCCATTCTGAAACACTCCCCGTTCCCGGTTATTGCGAACGACGTGAGTGGGCCATAGGGAGTAATCAGTAGGCAGTGGGCAGGGAGAAAAACATATCGGGTGCGCTGCTGCGGCACCCGATAAAAGCTTATAATCAAAGATGGAAGCACTGAAAAAAAATATTCTTGCCGGAATTATTGCACCGGTTTATCTCTTTTACGGCCCCGAAAGCTTCCTTAAGGAGGAGTTTGCCGGCATGATCAAAACGGTGATTTTTCCATCCGAAAGCGATGCAGCATGCAACACCGTTATCCTCTACGGCCCCGATCTCTCGCTGGGCGAACTGGTATCAAAGGCTTCTGAATATCCGATGTTCTCCCCGAAGCAGCTCATCATTGTCCGGCAATTCGAAAAAATCAGGAAGCCAACGACAAAAGATCTCCAGAAACAGCACGAAGAAAAATTCAACCGGTACATCCAGAGTCCTGCAGAATTTTCCGTAGTGATACTCGACGCAGATCAGGTTGATAAAAAAGAGATTGATAAACCACCATTCAGCACGCTGAAAAAGTACCGCCACGACTTTGCGGCCATCAAAACGCCGGAACTCTTCGCTTCCGCAAGGGCCAAAGCTTCCGGATGGGCATTTGAACCTGATGCACTCAAAGCCTTTACAGCCTATATTGAACCATCTTCCAGAGAGATATGCCATGAAATTGAAAAGATCATCATGTACGCCTCCGCCCGGGGAGCTGAAAAACGCATCACGGCAGCCGACGTCCTCGACTGCGTCGGCATATCACGCAGCTACAACGTCTTTGAACTCGAAAAAGCGCTTGCCGGGCGGAGTCTGAGACTCTGCAGCGGTATATCGCTCATGATCATGGATCGTGAGGGTCAAAAAGAGGGGCTTGGCAACATCGTCCGCTTTTTGACCACCTTTTACATCCGCCTCTGGAAACTCTCGCTGCCTGGGGTACGGCAACTGCCCCAGGCAGAAATCGCAAAAATTCTCGGCATGTACGGCAAGCAGGAGTACTTCATCAAAAACTACCTTACCTGCACCGGCTCATTTTCACTCCATGATACCGAGCGCGCCATCACCGCCCTGAGAGAGACTGATGCCGCACTCAAAGGACTGCTCCCCTACCCGGACGAAAAATATCTGCTCCTGCGGCTCATGCAGAAACTTCTCGGGTAAGATAACCGGTTCCTCAGAGCCACCCTTTCTGCCGATACCAGGCAACTGTTTTGGCAACACCTTCGGCAAGTGAGGTTCCTGCCCTGAAACCGAGATCAATCTCAGCCTGCTCGGGCGAACAGACCCAGTAATCCTGAACAAGTTCATTGATCTTGTCACGATTGATAAGTGCAGCTCTTCCCCGTAACGAAGCGACTCCACCAACAAGCGTCGCAACAAAAAAGAGAAAAGGCTCCGGCAACGAAAGCTTGCGGATTTTCGTAAAACCAAGCACCGGTTTGGCCGCAGCAATCAACTCATCCCATGACGAGGATCGGGGAGATGTTAGATGATAGGTTCGTCCCGCAGCCTTATTTGAGCGGGCCGCCATCATCAGGCCATCGACAAGATCGTCAACATAGATCATACTGAAACGCTGCCTGGCCGCACTGCCCGCCGACAGCAAGAGCCCCCTGGAAAGCATCTGAAAAACCTGCAACACATCCCGGTCACCCGGACCGTAAACTGCGGGAGGACGCACAATGGTAACCGGAATACTGCCCGAACGTTCCATACAGAGCGCTTCCGCCCGTAACTTGCTGCGCCCGTAGGCACTCACCGGAGAAGGCGCATCACTTTCACGCACACCATGCATACCCTCCGAGGCCGGGCCGGCAACCGTCAGTGAAGAAACATAAAGAAATCGCTTGAGGCGGGGATTGTGCTCCACCACGGCTGCAAGCAGATTCTTCACCGGTATCACATTGCCAGCATCATAGCCCGCCTCATCAAACGCTTTCGTTACCCCCGCAAGGTGCACAACTCGATCGACACCACGCACCGCACGCCGAAGAGCCTCCGGATCGCAAAAACTGCCCTGGACCACCTCCACCCCTTCCGGCAAAGCAGCGCCATTACTCTCAGTACGAAGAAAAACCCTTACCCGCTCACCCTCTGCCGAAAGATGGCGCAACACCTGCGCACCAATAAAACCGCTTGAGCCAGTCACCAATATTGTTTCACGCATATCCCCTCTCACCCCATTTATTCATTCAACAGCACCACATATCCCCTGCGGGCTTTTCCTTCAGCAAAAAAAAGCAGAACCTGCTTTAACAAAAAACTAAAAATTTTGATACATTTACCTTTCAAAGCAAAATGCGCTTACCCTGAAAACCGGTCACCGAAAGAAAAACAAAACAAACGACCGTAAACACAAGAAATTCCAGCTTTTTTTTGTTGCTGCTGAAATAAATTTGCATGACTGTGGAGAAAACCAAAGACCTCTTTAAAAAGTGCATAGAGTATACCATTGCTGACGAAGTAAAGGAGCAGGGATTATACCCCTTTTTTCATCCCATAGACGAAAACGAAGGCCCAGTCGTCTCTTTTGGAGGACGGAAGCTTGTGATGGCCGGTTCAAACAACTATCTCGGTCTGACCGCCGATCCAAGGGTAAAAGCTGCTTCAATCAACGCCATCAACAAATA
Source organism: uncultured Chlorobiaceae bacterium (assembly GCA_903840935.1). Lineage (GTDB taxonomy): Bacteria > Bacteroidota > Chlorobiia > Chlorobiales > Chlorobiaceae > Chlorobium. The sequence continues at coordinate 4,129 of CAIMHT010000010.1, read as the reverse complement.
CGGCACCAGTTGCAGCGGATCGCGCTACATGACCGGCACGGTGAACCTGCACATCGAGCTTGAAGAAAAACTCGCTGACTTTTTTGAAAAAGAGCGTTGTCTGCTCTTCAGCACCGGCTACCAGACCGGGCAAGGCATCATCCCGACACTGGTCCAGCGCGGTGAATACATTGTCTCCGACCGCGACAACCACGCAAGCCTTGTGGCAGCAACTGTCATGGCACTCGGAGCAGGAGCCAACCTGGCCCGCTACAACCACAACAACATGGAAGATCTGGAGCGCGTGCTTCAAACCATCCCTGAAACTGCCGGGCGCCTGATCGTCTCTGATGGCGTATTCTCCGTATCGGGTGAAATCGTTGACCTTCCAACCCTGGTAAAACTGGCAAAAAAATATAACGCCCGTATTCTTATTGACGATGCCCATGCAGTGGGTGTCATCGGCAAAAATGGAAGGGGAACCCCGTCAGAGTTCGGCCTTGTCAACGAGGTTGACCTGATCATGGGCACCTTCTCGAAAACTTTCGGTTCACTCGGTGGCTATGTTGTGGGCGACCGCGCCGTCATCAACTTTATCAAACACAACGCGCCAGCCCTTATTTTCAGCGCTTCGCCAACACCGGCAAGTGTCGCCGCCGTTCTGGCCACCCTTGATATCATCCGAACCGAACCGGAACTCAAAGAGCGGCTCATCGACAATACCGATTACGTACGCCAGGCACTGCTCAAAGCCGGCTTTACCCTCATGCCATCGCGCACAGCCATCGTTACTGTTTTGATCAGCGACCAGATGAAAACCCTTTACTTCTGGAAAAAACTGTTCGATGCCGGCGTCTACGTCAACGCCTTCATCCGTCCCGGCGTTATGCCTGGCCACGAAGCGCTTCGAACCAGCTTTATGGCAACACACCAGCGCGTCCATCTCGACAAGGTCATCACCGAATTCTGCACCATCGGCAAAGAGCTTGGCGTTATTTGACAGGTGAGAGCTGCACGTCATATCTACCTATGCAAAATCCCCCGTCACCAACCGGGGGTTTTTATTACACGTCTATTGCTTTTGCCACCATCATTCTTGTCCTTATTGCAGTAATAGTTGTTTTGTTGCATTTTTTTTTAATAAATTCGGGTTGCCGTTTGATACTATATACGGATTCGGAGATTTGGTTTTGCTCCAATCCTGATTTGATTGCTGAAGCTGGGTGAAGGGTGATTATGAACTGCCAAACAAGGTGAAAACGAATTATTGACCCTGTTTTTTTTGTCCGTATCATTGCAACCAAACCACATACCATCATGAAAACAAAAAAGGTACAGGCATCTCGCTTTGTGCGTTTTGTTGTTTCTTCGTTTTGCCTTACGGCATCACTGATACCTCTCACCTCTTACGGAGCTGATACCGGTACAGTAAGAGGTAAAATCATCGACAAGGCAGACGGCGAAGGAGTTTATGGCGCGTCAGTCACTGTTGCCGGAACCACCATCGGCACGGCAACCGATATGAACGGCAACTTCACCCTCCAGAACGTCCCTGCAAAATCGCAAAAAATCTCCATATCCATTGTCGGCTACGCTCCGACAAGCCAAATTGTCACCGTCGGAACAGGCCAAACCTCCACCGTAAGCGTGCAGCTCGGCCAGACTACCATCATGGCTTCCGAAGTTGTGGTCGGCGCATCAACATACAAACAGGACCGGCTTGATGTTCCCGTGACCGTTAACGTGGTCTCGAATGAAAAAATCAGGCAAGAACCAAATGCCACTCTCGACAAAGTCGTCGAGGATGTTCCAGGAGTATCGGTAACTCGTGCAGGTGGTCAGACCACAGCCGGCCTGCAAATTCGTGGTTCAAATACTTATCAGGGTGGTGCCATCGGTACCCGCGTACAGGGCTTTTATGACGGATTTCCACTCAACGCCCCGGAATCCGGTGAGATTGCATGGCCTTCTGTCAATATGAATGCCGCCGACAAGGTAGAAATCCTGAAAGGTGCTGCAGCTACCCTCTACGGTTCAGGTGCCATGGGCGGTGTGGTCAATGTCTTTGGACACCTTCCAGACAAACTGGAAGTAAAGGCCGGTGTAAACGGCGGATTCTATGATGCCCCTCCATCAAGCGACCAGAGCGTCTACCGTAACGGCTATACCCCCTGGTTCTGGAACACCTACTTCGGGCTTGGCAACAAGAGCGGAAAGTGGAACTACAGTCTTCTTTACACCCATAGCAATGATGATGGCTATCGCCAGAATGCACAAACCAGGCTCGATGATGTCAAGCTGAAAGTCCGTTACGACATTGATGCCAAGCAGTATCTGCAGGTTAGTTCATTCTACAGTGAAACTGTTGGTGGATATGCATACAGTTGGCCCTATCAAGCGACAGGAGTTCCCAATAATTTCACCACGATCGAAAATAGATCATTCGATATTTTCCAACAATCGAGAGCTTTTGCAAGTGAAACAGCTTTAGCAGATTATATGACGGCACATCCCGGCGAAATTTTTAACGGCATGCCTCTGCCCGCCTCGTTCCCCACAACAGTTTTCATGGGTCCGGGTAATCCATTTAACGGAGTTTATACCGCAGCTCAATATGCACATTTGGTCAATACCACCATTACACACGGGGCATTGACAAATTGGAAGAGCTACGATACCGTCTACGCCGATGACATTATCAAAAGAAAGAATGCACAGGTAGGCTTAAACTATGTCAACCTCCTCAGCGATAATGTTAGTCTTGACACGAGGGCATACTACACACGTTTTGATACCCGTATCGAGTATAACCCAACGGCTGTTCTTCAGGATTATCCCATAACGGACAGAACACCTGGAGAGTTTAATCAAACCTATTCAAACCGTTACGGTGCCGGTGCCAAGCTTGACTGGAGAATTAATGACCACCATCGCTTTATTTTTGGTGTAGATGGCAATATCACTGATGTCATGTCAACCACAGTAGCCGCAGAATTACCTGCAAAAAACACGTTGAAGCCAATTCAGGAAAAAAATGCCGCGGCCTTTGTGCAAGATGAATGGAAAATCACGGACAAGCTGACATCATTACTTTCCCTGCGGTATGACTGGAGTAGTATTGATGCTACCCGAGCAGAAACGACTGCTGGTCACTTTATTAACTTAACGAACAAGTCGGTAGATGCCATAAGTCCCCGCGTTGCTCTTAACTACAAGGCAATGGATGACATGTCCTTGCGTGCATCCTATGGAAAAAGCTTCCGTGCTCCAACACTATCTGAACGCTTCATTCGCGATGGAGGCATGTTCACAGGAATACCAAACCCTGCTCTTGACAAGGAGAGTATGACAGCTTATGAAGTAGGTATGTTCAAGCAGTTTGGCGACAAGGTCTCTTTGGATATCGCAGGTTACATTAACGACTACGATAACCTCATCGAGTCGATTATTACGCCTATTGGATCGGGTGGAACATTTATCTACCAAAATATCACCAAAGCACGCATCTGGGGTATTGAGACCAGTCTCAATTACAGACCAACCAATGACTGGCTACTGAATGCGAACTATACCTACATGAATGCCAAAAACCTTTCCTATGTTGCCGGGCAAAGTTCATTTCAGGATCTAAACCCCGACCCAACATGGTTGCCATACAGGGCTGAGCATATGGCATCAGCAGGAGCGACCTGGAAGCCGACCAACAAACTAGCACTCACTCTAAATGGACGCTACGTAAGTCAGTACAAGTCAATAAGCACTTATGCCAATGCAACCAGGACGAACTATCCAGGTGGCTTCATCGTGTTCAACACCGGCCTGAAATACCAGGCAGTTGATACGGTCTCTTTTAGCCTCCTTTGCCGCAACATTGGCAACGTGCAGTACGAAGAGGCCGAGTGGTTCCGTGCCCCCGGACGCAGTTATGTGTTTGGAATGGATTGTACCTTCTAAAAGAAACCCGTTCATCAACACAACGTTACAACAGCAGCCAGCCCTTCATCAAAGAGGGGCTGGCTCTTTTTTTAATCGTTAGTTTACATCAAGGGATTTTATTACATTTTGCAATCCTGTTAAAACCACCAGAAACGCACATCTTTTTGTAATTCTATGCACGATAAAATCAGAATTGCCGCTATTGTCGGGATGG
>CAIMHT010000009.1 GCA_903840935.1 uncultured Chlorobiaceae bacterium | reverse complement strand
TTAATCTGAAAACTTACAGACACGGAACATGCTGAGTTTAATTGTTTTTCTGCCTATTATTGCCGGTCTGGTAATACTTGCTGTGCCTTCATCGCAAAAGCAGATAATCAGAATTGTTTCATTGCTTGCGGCTCTTGCCCAAGGAGTGCTGGCGGTTCTGATTTGGAGAGGGTACGACCCTGCGCTGCCTGGAATTACTGCCGGAGCAGGTGGCAGCCCGCTTGGCTCATTCCAGTTTGTTGAGAAGATACCGTGGATCAGTCTCAATCTTGGCGGTTTTGGTTCACTGAACATCGAGTATTTCCTCGGTGTTGATGGAATCTCGGTCACCATGGTGATTCTGACCGCTCTGGTCTCGGCAATTGGCGTGCTCTCAAGCTGGACCATACAGAAACAGGTGAAGGGATATTTTATCCTTTATAACCTGCTTGCCTCGGCGATGATGGGCTGCTTTGTCGCACTTGATTTCTTCCTCTTCTACGTTTTCTGGGAGATCATGCTTCTTCCGATGTATTTCCTTATTGGTATCTGGGGTGGTCCGAACCGTGAATATGCGGCCATCAAGTTTTTCCTCTACACGCTCTTCGGTTCGGTCTTCATGCTTCTTGTCATGATCGGCCTCTACTTCAGTGTGACTGACCCGGTGACTGGACAGCATACCTTCAGTCTTGTTGCCATGGCAACCCAGACAAACTTCAATGTTGCTGGTGCAATTTTTGCTCCAGAAAACCATCTCTGGCGCCAGATAGCCTTTATCGTTCTTTTTGTAGGTTTTGCCATCAAGGTCCCCATGTTCCCGTTCCATACATGGCTTCCCGATGCACACGTTGAGGCACCTACTCCTATCTCGGTTATTCTTGCAGGTGTGCTTCTGAAGCTTGGTACTTATGGCATGATTCGTATCAACTTCCCGCTCTTTCCAGAGGTCTTTCATGCTTCGATGTATGTGATCGGCATTTTTGGTGCCATCAACATCATTTACGGTGCTTTTTGTGCCCTTGCGCAGAAGGATCTTAAAAAGATGGTTGCCTACTCTTCCATCAGCCACATGGGCTATGTGCTGCTGGGTCTTTCGGCTGGAAACAGCGAGGGAATGGTTGGTGCACTTTATCAGATGTTCAACCATGGCACCATCACCGCCATGCTCTTCCTTCTTGTCGGCGTGATTTATGATCGTGCACATACCCGCCAGATTGACAAATTCGGTGGACTTGCCTCATACATGCCTGTCTATGCTGCGGTTGTAACGATAGCCTGGTTTGCATCACTTGGTCTTCCTGGCCTGAGTGGTTTTATATCTGAAGCACTGGTCTTTGTCGGCGCATTCAGTTCTGAAACAACTCGTCCGATTGCCATGGTATCGGTGCTCGGTATTGTTTTTGGCGCAGCCTATCTGCTCTGGTCTTTGCAGAGGATGTTCCTCGGGAAGAGAAATGATGATGCCCCCTACGATCTTGAGGTCGGCCAGGATGGTCATGAGCATATCCACTTTCATGACTGGAAGGGAAAGCTTGATCTTGATGGTCGTGAACTCGCCATGCTTGTCCCGCTTGTGGTGATCACCATTTTCCTTGGTATCTATCCCATGCCTGTGCTCGGCATGTTGACGTCAAGCATTAACAAGCTGGTTCAGGTGCTTTCGCCCGTTGTGATGTCGCAGATGTGATTTAATGGAATTGACAGAGGTTAAAGAATAAACGAAGAGAATTATGTTCGAGCTGCCATCAGGTGCTGAAATCCAGGGTATCATTGCAAGTCTTAAAGCAAGCGTTGGATTTTTTATTCCTGAAATCTATCTGTCTGTGCTTTTTATGCTCCTTATCGTTGTCGATCTGGTTGCAAAGGGGCGCAAAAACAATCTGCTCGCGATAACAACCCTTCTCGGGCTGGCGGGCAGTACCGTTTTTATTTACCAGCAGCATGCGTTGCCGGCAGGAGAGCTCTTTTTCGGGATGTATGTTCTCGATGAGTTTGCCCTCTTCTTCAAATACTTTTTTGTGCTTTCCGCGATTCTTGCCGTTGTCGTTACGATGGCTGACGAGCAGTTTGACCGTGAGGTAAAAAGTATGGGTGAGTATTATGCGCTCATCGTGGCGATGGTGATCGGTATGATTATGATGGCCTCTTCGGCTGATTTGCTGATGATCTTCCTTTCGATGGAGCTGGTCAGTTTTACTGGTTACATTCTTGCGGGCTATTTCAAGCGCAACCCCCTTTCATCTGAAGCTGCGCTGAAATATCTGGTCTACGGTGCCGTATCATCAGGCCTCATGGTCTATGGTTTCTCTCTTATTTATGGCATCACGGCCCAGACCAATATTATCAAGATCAGCCTTGAATTGGCTGCGCATGGCTCTGACTCACTGGTAATGATCCTTGCAACACTCCTTGTGCTTGCCGGTTTTGGTTACAAGATTGGTGCCGTGCCATTCCACTTCTGGTCGCCTGATGTGTATGAGGGATCGCCGACTCCTGTCACAGCCTATCTATCTGTTGCCTCAAAGGCTGCCGGGTTTGCCTTGCTGATGCGCTTTTTCTATGTTGCCATTCCACATGGAGCACTTCCGCCGGAGGATAAGCTTGGTATCGACTGGCTTTCGCTGCTCATGATTCTCTCTGTTGCATCGATGATTTATGGCAACGTTGTCGCTCTGTGGCAGAAAAACGTCAAGCGGTTGCTGGCATACTCTTCCATTGCTCATGCAGGTTATCTGCTCCTTGGTATTCTTGTCATGGATCAGTTTGGAACCCAGGCAACACTTTTTTACCTGCTCTCCTATTTCATCATGAATTTCGGAGCATTTTATGTGGTTATTCTCATATCGAACAAGACAGGAAGCGAGAATCTGGATGATTATCGCGGCCTCGGCAAAAAAATGCCGCTTGCTGGTGCAGCCTTGACCGTTTTTCTGATCTCTCTTGTCGGTCTTCCGCCAACAGTGGGATTTATTGGTAAATTGATGATCTTTTCAGCATTGCTTACCAAAGGCTCTCTTTATATCTGGATCGCCCTGGTTGGTATCATGACCAGCGTGATCTCGCTCTACTATTACATGCTGATTCCGCTCAACATGTACCTCCGCGAATCAAAACAGCAGGATGAAAAGGGTATGAATCTTGGTATGGTTCCACAGATTATTTTGGCCATACTGATGATTTTGACACTTTATTTCGGCCTCTTTTTTACCCCGCTTTCAGATTTTGCAAAATATTCATCAGCAATGTTTGGCATTACACTGCAATAATCTTTTGTTTGTCGTTTCAGTCCTGCAATCTTATTAACCCCGTTTTCCGCAAGGATAAACGGGGTTTTTTATGGTATTTCGGAAAACAATTGTTAGCTTTGAATGATATATTCTTTTGGTGTTGTTCATTTTCTGACTTTCCCCGGTTTCCAGTGTATTGTCATATTTATTTACGGGCTCTTTCCAGATAATCTGATTTTTTAAAGGGAGGATAGTATAATGCAAAGTAATCAGACCTTTGCCGACGTATTCAAAGCCAGGGGGGTAAGCCGCCGGGACTTTTTGAAGTTTTGTTCGCTTACTTCGGTATATCTTGGTCTTTCACCATCCATGGTGCCCTCTATAGTCGAGGCTATGGAGAAGAAACCCCGTACTCCTGTCATTTGGCTCCACGGCCTTGAATGTACCTGCTGTTCCGAGTCTTTCATCCGCTCATCTCACCCTTCGATTGAAGATCTGCTCTTCAACATGATTTCCTTGGACTATGACGACCTTCTCAGCGCGGCAGCCGGCAGCCAGCTTGAAGATCAGCGCCGCAGAATCATGAAAGAGTACAAGGGAAAATATATCCTTGCTGTTGAAGGAAACGCCTCCACAAAAGATGATGGTGTCTACTGCATGGTGGGTGGTGACTCTTTTCTCAATACCCTCAAGGAGACTGCGGCTGATGCGGCAGCAATCATCGCCTGGGGCTCGTGTGCCTCGTTTGGCTGTGTCCAGAATGCTGACCCCAACCCAACCGGTGCAGCTCCGGTTTCCGATATCATCAAGAACAAGCCCATTGTCAAAGTACCAGGCTGCCCACCGATTTCTGAGGTCATGACCGGTGTCATTGCTCATTTTCATACATTCGGGACCTTGCCTGAACTTGACCGTCTCGGTCGTCCAAAAGCCTTTTACAATACGAGGATTCACGACAAATGCTATCGACGTGCATTTTTTGATGCGGGCATGTTTGTGCCAAGCTTTGATGATGAAGCGACAAGAAAAGGGTGGTGTCTCTACAAGATGGGCTGCAAGGGGCCAACCACCTATAACTCATGCTCAAAGATCCAGTGGAACGGGGGAACAAGTTTCCCTATTGGTTCCGGTCACCCTTGTATTGGTTGCTCTGAGCCGCATTTCTGGGACAGGGGACCATTCTACGAGAGGCTTGCTGAAGTGCCGTTCCTTGGCAGTGACAGCAATGCCGACAAGATTGGCGTGATTGCCGTTGGTGCCGCTACTGCCGGTGCGGCTGCTCATGCTGCAGTTACGGCTGTCAAGAAGGCGAAATCAGATAAGCATGATAACAACGATAAAGCATAACCCCGGGAGTAGCTCATGGCCAAAAAAATAGTTGTTGATCCGATTCCTCGTATTGAGGGACATTTGAGAATAGAGGCGAAGCTGAACGACAGCAATGTGATTGAAGATGCCTACTCCAGTGGCACGATGTGGCGCGGTATTGAGGTGATCCTCAAGGGCCGCGATCCCAGGGAGGCGTGGGCCTTTACCGAGCGCATTTGTGGTGTCTGTACGACGGTGCATGCCCTTGCATCGGTTCGTTGCGTCGAGGATGCACTTGGAATTGCCATTCCAACCAATGCCCGTATCATCAGAAACCTGATGAATGCAACCCAGGTGACACAGGATCATCTGGTACACTTTTATCACCTCCATGCTTTTGGCTGGGTCGATGTTGTCAGTGCCCTGAAGGCCGATCCAAAACAGGCTTCGGCTATCGCACAGAGCATCTCTCCATGGCCAAAATCGTCTGTTGGCTACTTCAAGGATTTGCAGCAGCGTCTGGTTGGTTTTGTTGAGAGCGGCCAGCTTGGTATTTTCTCGAATGGTTACTGGGGCCATCCAGCATACAAGCTTCCGCCGGAAGTGAACCTTATTGCTGTGGCGCACTATCTTGAGGCACTCGATTTCCAGAAAGAGATTGTCAAGATTCAGACTATTTTTGGCGGAAAAAACCCGCATCCAAATTATCTGGTTGGCGGCATGGCCTGCGCGATTGATCCGAACAGTGATACGGCCATCAATATTGAGCGCTTGATGATGATCAAAAAAATCATTGATGATACCAACACCTTCATCGACCAGGTCTATATCCCTGATCTTCTTGCCATTGCCGGATACTACAAGGGGTGGCTGCACGGTGGCGGTCTTGGCAACTATCTCAGTTATGGAGATTTTCCAGAGACAAAGCTTGATGATTTCAAGACACTGCTCTGGCCGAGGGGTGTAATTCTTGGAAAGGATCTCAGCGTGGTTATTGACGTTGACCCGAGAGATGCATCGCAGGTTACCGAAGAGGTGAGCCACAGTTGGTATACCTACTCAAAGGGAGACGGCAAAGGACTTCACCCATGGCAGGGGGAGACCAGCCCCAAATATACCGGCCCCAAGCCACCCTTCGAGCATCTCGATACCGACAAGAAGTACAGTTGGTTGAAGACACCCCGCTGGAGAAACCATCCGATGGAGGTTGGCCCCCTTGCCCGCGTGCTGATTGGCTATGCCAAGGGTGACCCCATGATCAAGGATACGGTTGGCATGGTGCTTTCAAAGCTTGGTGTCGGCCCTGAAGCGCTCTTTTCGACACTCGGCCGTACTGCGGCAAGGGGTATCGAATGCAAGCAAACCGCCGGGTTCATGCGCCATTACTATGATCAGTTGATTGCCAATATCAAAACCGGCGACCTTCGTACCTTTAACAGTGATCGGTGGAATCCATCGACCTGGCCTGATGAGTGCAAGGGATTCGGTTACACTGAAGCTCCGCGCGGTTCGCTCGGTCACTGGATTCACATCAAGGAGAAGAAGATCAAGGAGTACCAGATTGTTGTGCCCTCAACCTGGAATGCCTCGCCACGCGATGTCAATGGTAATTCAGGTGCTTATGAGTCGGCCTTGAAGGGAACGCCTATGCTCAAACCTGAACAGCCGCTTGAGATTCTCAGAACGGTGCACTCATTCGATCCGTGTCTTGCCTGCGCCTCTCATCTTTTTGATATGAATGGCAAGGAGATTACCTCAGTTACAATCGTCTAAACGGAGCTGTGTCATGGGGAGAATAATTGAAGAAATCTATGTCTGGAGGCTGCCGGTCAGGCTTTATCACTGGATCAATGCGCTCTGTATGGTGGCTCTTTTTCTCACGGGGATGTATATCGCGGCCCCCTTGCTGAGTCCTCCACTCGGTGAGGCGGTCTGGTACAAGGGCATGGCATGGTGGCGCTATGTGCATTTTGTTTTTGCCTTTGTTTTTATCGCCAACTTTCTTTTCCGCCTTTACTGGGCGCTCTTTGGCGACGATAAATATGCCCGTTTCGGTGGTTTCAGGCCCTGGTCGCCCTCTTGGTGGGGCAAACCATTCAGGGAGCAGGTTGAGTCCTATCTTTTTCTGCGTTCGGATGAGCCGAACTATGTCGGTCATAACCCTGTTGCAGCTCTGGCCCACTTTCTTTTTATTTTCTGCGGATCGACCTTCATGATTTTTTCGGGTCTGGCGATGTATGGTGAAAATAATCCCAGTGGATTGAGCGAAACCCTTTTTGGCTGGATGATACCGCTTTTCGGTGGCAGCTACACCCTCCATTTCACGCACCATCTGGGGTCATGGATGTTACCGATCTATGTGATCATGCATCTCTATGCTGTTGTCCGTCACGATGTGGTCGATCGTACCAGTGTTACCTCCTCGATTATTACCGGCTACAAGCACAAGGTAGAGGAAGAGCCTGTGTGAGATCGGAGAACGAGGATTTTTGGAGAAATTTTTCTGTTCAATAAAGCCCATGGCAGGGGGTTAAGCTCTCCTGCAGTGGGCTTTTCTCTTCCTGGTTAATCAATTTTAGTCTGAAGTGAAGTACAATCGAATCAATATTATCGGGCTTGGCAATGTGCTCCATGGTGACGAGGGGTTTGGTGTGGCTGCGCTCAACCGTATTCAGGAGTCGGTCGATTTTCCTGCCAACGTGCACTGCATTGATGGCGGAACCCAGGGGATCTATTTGCTCGACTACATTGAATCCTCCGATGCCGTCATTGTTTTTGACGCCCTTATTCCCGTTGAGTATGATCGCCGGGTCTATGTTTATCGCAACGAAGAGTTGCCTGCCTTTATCCACCGCAAGATGTCATCCCACCAGATGGGCTTCAGTGAATTGATCGGGCTTGCTCGACTGCGTGGCAAAATGCCCCCTGAGATGGTGCTGATCGGTATTCCTCCAAAAGAGCTTGAGCTTTCCACGGAATTGAGCGCTGAAGTTGCGCTGTTGTTGCCTGAAGCGGTAGAGATGGGGCGGAAAATTGTGGCAGGGTGGCTGGCCGAAGGGTAGCGCGGCATCTTCCCGCCTCCTGTCCCGGGGATGGGTTCCGGGACAGATGGGGTGAGCCGCCATGAGTGCTATGGCTTGATCAGGCGCAAAAATTCACTTCTTGTGGACTGTGAAGTAATGAATTGCCCCGACATGGCAGAGGTTGTGGTGACGGAATTGATTTTTTCGACGCCACGCATCACCATGCAGAGATGCCTTGCCTCAATGACGACCGCAACGCCTCTTGGGTTCAGTACATTCTGTATGGCGTCGCGGATCTGCTGGGTAAGCCGTTCCTGTACCTGCAGGCGGCGCGCAAAAACATCAACCACCCGTGCCAGTTTTGAAAGACCCACAATTTTTCCATCAGGAATATAGGCAACATGTGCTTTTCCGAAAAAGGGGAGCAAATGGTGTTCGCACATTGAAAAGAGGTCGATATCGCGCACCAGCACCATCTCATCATAGCTTTCAGTAAATACAGCCTTTTTTAACAGTTCTTCAGGATCCTGACGGTACCCTTTGGTCAGAAAGCGAAGCGAACGGGCAACCCGCTCGGGGGTTTTCAACAGCCCCTCGCGAAACTGGTCTTCTCCGATGCCTTCAAGCAAGCCGGATACCGCACTGGAGAGAGAGTCAATAATTGCAGGGTCGTTTTGTGCCCCGTCTGCCGCGCAGTCATCATCATCGCAGCAGCTTCCCCGGCCTGAAGGAAGGGGGTTACTCTCCGAGATAGCGGACGGCATTTTTTCCTGTTTCATATATTTTGACTTCATGGAGTGAAAGCTCCCGGTTATTGATGTTGCTCAGTCGTATTTCAAGTAGATCCCATATCAGCACCGCGAGCACCTCGGTTGTAGGCACGCACTCATGCAGTTCCGGCACATCCAGATTGAGGTGCTTATGGTCGAAGCGGGAAGTGATCTCCTCCTCAAGGATAGCTTTAAGCTCTTTCAAATCGAAAAGAAAACCGGTGTCGCCGTTAACAATGCCCGAGATGGTCACCTCAAGCAGATAGTTGTGCCCATGCCCGTTTTTATTGCTGCACTTTCCGTAAACTTCCAGGTTTTCCTGCTCTGTGTGGAGCGGATTGAAGAGACGGTGAGCCGCATTGAACTCGATTTTTCTTGAAACGTAGACTTTTCTTGGCTTTTTTAAAAGATCATTCATACATCGGCGTTTGATTGGTTTGCGGCTGATGGGTCAAACGTGTACAAAAAGGAGAAACCAAAGAGGCTTTACTGGTTGTGCATGGATGCTTGCGGTTTCAATTTTTTGCCCAACTGTAACGGATAGTGCTCGTTATAAGTTTCATTTTTCGAAATGATCCGAGTCTGCAACAGCCTTGCTTGGAGTGCCCGGTGGTTCTCACCGATATAAGCCGTCAAAAAGAGATGGAGCAGGAGAAGCAGGTGATCCAAAATTTAATCAATAACGCCAATGACGATCTTGAAGAAAAACAGTGTTGATGATCATGGGTTTCAACATTTAATTTTTTTTTGCTGTATGCACATAAGGTTTTTCAGGGTGAGTTGCGTTCATGAGTGATGCTCCCGGTAAGTCGGGCTTGCCTTGCGCGGCCCTGCAAATTTCCGTCATGGTAAACGAGCCCTTCAAGTTTGTCGGTTGACGTTCTGCTATCCGACCAGTAGAGGCCGGGAGAAGCATCGGCCTTTGCGACAATGATCGCCTGCTCGACGCTTTCAGCATAACCCTTGTCACCGGGCTGCAAAATCCAGGCGATTTTGCCTCCTCCATACGTATCGCCGATTTTGAGCGCCGCTGGAGAGCGTGATGAAAGAGCGACAATGCCCATAGCGGTAAGCAGCGGTGTCTTCAGTGGTAGGGTGAAAACTTTATGGAAACAATTGTTCATAACGGCTCCATTTTTTCAACAAGAGAGATGAAATATCAAAACTTTCTTATGGGTCTGACCCGCAAGCGGCTCTGCCTGGAACGGATATTTTCTTTGCCGTTAAGGAAGCACTGACTCCAGGCGCTGTCGGGCTCAAAAACTGAAGAGCTCCAGTAGTCGGTATCCTGAAATTTTCCAATAGCCTTCTTGCTTAAAAAGAGCCTCTTCAGATCCGCTTTGTCCGGAAGCATCCAATCGTTGAAACCACCCAGGGTCAGGCTGTCGCATGTCGCTTTGGCATCAGACCAGCTCATTGGGTTTGCCAAATCGGACGGCGCAGCAATAATTCCGTGTTGTTGGGACGGTTTGGAGATGCGTTGTTCGACAAATGCAATGATTCCGCCTCCATGGCTCTCCCCATTTTTGAGCGGCTCCGCCATCAAAACAACAAAAGTAGCAACCACGCCGAAGGAGGAAGCGAGCATTGCCTGCAAAAGTTGGCGAGCTAAAATTATAGCAGCAGATCCCGTCATCGTTTTTCTGTTCTGATAAGTATTGTGCGTTTTTCTACGCTCTCTGCATCGCTCAGCTTCCCTGTTTTTTAATAGATGAGAGCCAGATTATCAAGGACTATGGCTACTCTGGGGTGAAGAGGTCCCAGGGAACTCTCTGTAATGGCGAGTGAGCGTTTGCAGAGTGGTTCAGCCTCTCTATACCTCTTGTCCGCAGTATAAAGCGCGGCTAAATTGTTGATGCTTATGGCCAAATCAGGATGATTCCTGCCTAAAATTCTTTCTTGGATGGCAAGGGCGCGCTTGAGGAAAATCATTGCTGCATTGTATTTGCGCTGCTCATTGTAGAGCAGGGCGAGGTTGTTGAGAGTTATTGCGACAGCAGGATGTGCGGCACCATAGATCTTTTGCCGAATGGTGAGTGCTTGCCTGCAGAGAGTCAATGCGTCACGGTAATGACCCTCAATACGGAGCAAATCTCCGAGGTTATTGAGTGTTGTAGCAACATCTGGGTGGCCGATACCCAAAAGCTTTTTCTGGATGGCGAGAGCCTCACGGTTGTCGCCTTGAGCTTTTTTCAGCTTTACCAGGTTGTTCAGGCCCAGGGCAGTAGTGGCATGCTGCTGGCCAAAAATATTTTCATTGATGGCTTGTGCCCTGAGATAGAGCGCTTCAGCCTCACTATACTTTTCTGATGCAAAATAGAGCCCGGCGACGTTGTTGAGACTTGCTGCTACCAAAGGGTGATAAGGGCCAAAGGCCTTCTCACGAAGAGCGAGTGCACGCAGGCAGAGCGGTTCCGCCTCGTCGAAGCGACCCTGAATGCGGTACAAATCGGCAAGATTGTTCAATGGCGTTGCGATCTCCGGATGTTCAGCGCCAAGGCTTTTTTGCCAAAGAGTGAGCGATCGTAAAAAGAGTGCTTCGGCCTCAGCATACCGGCCTTCAGCAACCAGGAGCCTCCCAAGGTTGTTTACACTCTGGGCCAAATCAGAAGGAGAAGCACCGGAACTCTTTTCGCGGATGGCGAGTGCACGCAGGTAGAGTGGCTCTGCCTCACGGTAATTTCCTTGAGCCCTGTAGACCTCAGCAAGGTTATTCAGACTGACGGCAACATCGGGATGAAGTGGGTTCAGGATTTTTTCGCGGATTGCAAGCGCCTGCCTGAAGAGTGGAATTGCCTCTGTATAGTGGCCATGAGTAGAATAGAATGCTGCCAGATTATTGAGACTCAGGGCAAAATCAGGATGAATTGTTCCAATACTTGTTTTAGCAACTGCTACTGTTTGTTGTGCAACGGCGAGGAGCGACTCATAATTCTCTACACTGTAGATCTCTTCGGTATCCCTGTTGATTGCTGCCCAGAGGGTTCCTCCCTGACTCCCGGCACAGGAAAAAGCGACAAAAATGGCAAATCCCCTTATGCTCAATGTGCCTTTTCTCAATCTGGTCATGAACGTACTGAGCCGTTTTGAATTTTATTTAAACGGTATTGTTCAATTAAATTTACGACATAAATGGATATAAACCAGCAGTGTCTGCCAACATATAAAGAAGGTCTGGAATATACTCTCCTCTCGATTCCGCTGCTATCTATAGAAATTACAGCTCTTTGGATTATATTAACACTGATATTTTGCTGGTTGATGTTGTCTCCCGCCTGAGATCATGGGCCAAACGATACAAAGGGTTCAATAATGCACGAAAGCGAATGGAAGACCCGGAAAACGAGGATTGACAGGCAGCTCCAGGCGCTCAATCCTGCATGGGAGATTATTCCATATACACCCGCGTTGAACACCTCCGAACTCTCATGTCATGCTGTTGAGGAATATCCAACCCTCAACGGGCCCGCTGATTATGCCCTGTTTGTGAACGGTAACCTGCTGGGTATACTCGAAGCAAAAAAGGTTGCTGTCGATCCCTGGAACGTTCTTGAGCAGGCCAAGCGCTATGCTGCCGGGTGCCCGAACCACCATCGGCCGATGGGGCGGCTTCAATGTGCCGTTTCTGCTTGCTTCAAACGGTACAAAAATCTGGTTCGCCGATGTCCGCGATAAACACTACTACTCCCGGGAGCTGCTTGATTTCAATCCCTCACGGTGTACAGTGTTTTCCATACATCCCGGAATCCAATGAAGTCGCACAGTCGCCTGTAGTTGCGTGTCGCTTGATGGACATCCTCTATTGAATCAACGTTTTACCTTGCGTTTAGTCAAAAAAGACGTATTGGGGAAAACGGGTTGCTGTAAATGACCCGTTTTAAAGATTCAGGGAGTTAACTCAATCCGGAATTTTTTTCCAAGCACTGATGCAGCACTTGAAAGTGCTTTTTCGATTTTCTGCATCACAATCCCGACTTCAGGAACTACTATCCCGGTTTTCGAGTTTCTCACTTCATGACCTTTATGAAAATCTGAACATATGCTATCTGGAACTCCGGACTTGATGGACTGAGTTGATGAATGTTTTAACTGTCAGGAAGTCTTCAATGAAATGGTGAACGTTACATGGAAACCAGATGGATAAGTCATTGGCCGCTCTCCCGGAAAACATTGTTATTTTTGACGGTCTGTGCAATCTGTGCGAATTTTCGGTGAATTTTATTTTTGAGCACGATACCGCCGGGCATTTCTCTTTCACTCC
>CAIMHT010000008.1 GCA_903840935.1 uncultured Chlorobiaceae bacterium | reverse complement strand
TCATGGATAAGGGTTTCACGGAACTTCCTGATAGTCCTTCTATCAGGGACTCTGTCGCTTGGTTGCAGTCCAAGAAAGCGTTTGAATGTGATTCGGTCATTGATCTGATATTCTGTCTGATCATCAGAGAGATTATACATACTTTGCAGAATAAGGATTTTGAACATCAGGATTCGATCAAATGACGCTCTTTGCGCATTACTGCTGTTCTGAGGTTTATTGAACACAACATCAAGAACAGGTGCAAAGATTTCCCATTGGATATGTGCCTCAAGCTTGACCAGAGGATCTTTGAGTTTTGTGAGCTTTTCGAGCAGAAAATGCTCGTCGAACATGCCTAAAGGAATGCTTGCCATAATAACGGGCGAAATGAGATTATTTCCTTGAATTACGAAACATTCCCCTCATTTCATGAAGCTAAATCACTTTTTTTATAAAGACAATTTTTCAAGAAGCCAACGGCCTTGTCATTGATTCTTTTAGCCAGTCTATCCATAAGAACATCGTGATTGAGCATCGAAAAATTGTTCCAGATTTACATCCACTACAAACCAATAGCCTTTCTGCACGTAACGCTGCGCGTGGAGCACCGCATCATAAGCTCTTTGAGCGGGTCAAAAACCGTCGTTTGATATGGAGAAGGCAGGATCAAGAGGGTTGCAGGTCAGCTCGCCCTTTCAGGCACAGGGCGATCTCCCCCGGAAAGAACGAAATCCTTCACCGCACAACCACCAGTTGCATTTCAACGGCCTTCATGTGAATGCTTGAGAGCACGATCCTTTCCGCGTAAAAAGCATGGAATAAACTAAAAAATACGGTCATGCTATACAATAAAAGAGCCTGCATACAACAATAATGTTGATTGCCTGCATACCTGAAAAGAAAATATTTCCCTTTTCCGATCCCGTTTATCCATTTATCCTTTTCCATTCAGTATCTTTCCTCTGACGCTTACGAAAAGCAGAGAGAATTAGACTCCCTGTTTTAATAATATTTGCAGAATTCTCGCTATCTTCGTGCGGCTTTTTCCAAAAATGGTTATTTCTTAAAAGTCAACATTAATTAGCGATACCGTATGTCCACACGATACCTTTCAGGATCTGCCGTTGCGCTGGTAACACCGTTCAAAAAGGATATGACGGTTGATACTGAGGCGTTGAGACGGCTGGTGCAGTTTCATCTTGAGGCTGGAACCGATATTATTATAACCTGTGGAACGACGGGTGAGTCGCCAACACTTTCCGGGGATGAGCAGTTTGATATTATCCGCACCGTAAAGAGTGAGGCGGGCAACAATATTGTCGTAGCTGCAGGTGCTGGTACCAATGATACAAGACATGCTGTTGAGTTGGCGAAAAATGCCGAGAAGGCCGGTGCTGCGGCGATTCTGTCTGTTGCTCCTTATTACAACAAGCCTTCACAAGAGGGTATCTATCAGCACTACCGCCATATCGCCGAGGCTGTCTCGGTACCGATTATTATCTACAATGTCCCGGGAAGAACCGGGTGCAATGTTGCTGCATCAACCATTCTGCGGCTTGCAAGAGATTTTGAAAATATTGCGGCCGTCAAGGAGGCTTCTGAAAACATAAGCCAGATCTCTGAACTTCTTGAGGAACGACCTGTACATTTTTCCGTGCTGACCGGTGAGGATTCGCTGATTCTGCCCTTCATGGCAATGGGGGGAGACGGAGCTATTTCTGTTGCGGCAAACCAGATTCCGACGCAGATCAAGCAACTGATCGAGGCTGCCAGACAAGGCGATCTTGAGTGTGCCCGCTCCATCAACCGCCGTTATCGCAAGCTGTTAAAACTGAACTTTATTGAGAGCAATCCGGTGCCGGTAAAGTACGCACTGTCAAGAATGGGGATGATCGAAGAGAACTACCGTCTGCCGCTGGTACCGCTCTCAGCAGAAAACAAACAGATCGTCGACCAGGAACTGATGTTACTTGGCCTTATTTAAATAACACACTCTTTCAGCCCTTTAAGCTGCTGTCCCGCCAGTAGCTTAAAGGGTGCGCAGGTACTCTCACACAATCTCACCAAGCTTTCCGGCAAAACTATCAATCTCTTCGCGGCTCCGCTTCTCGGTAACAGCCACAAGCAAACCGGTTTCACCATGAACAGCCAGGTCATAGCCGGCAAACACCATATGCTCAAGCATCCTCTCAATAACAACAGCCGCAGGTATTGGCGTTTCAACAACAAACTCGCGGAAAAATGGGGACGGGTACTTGACGCAAAATCCCGGAATTGCACCAATTTTATTCGCCAGATAGTGCGCCCCCTGTGCTGATTGTGCGGCAACCTGCTGCAACCCCTCTTTACCAAGCAGCGACAGGTAGACTGCTGCCTGCAGGGCGTTAAGTGCCTGGTTGCTGCATATATTTGAGGTGGCTTTTTCGCGACGGATATGCTGCTCACGGGTCTGAAGGGTGAGAATAAAGCCATCCTCACCATCCCGGTCTTTGGTCATGCCAACCAGACGGCCTGGAATCTTGCGGACAAGCTGCTGTTTCACCGTAAAAATACCAAGGTATGGTCCACCAAAACTCTGAGAAGAACCAAGGGGCTGACCTTCACCAACCGCGATATCTGCCCCGTAACTTCCGGGAGCAGCAAGCACACCGAGTGAAAGCGGGTCGGCAGAAACAACAAAAAGAGCTCCCTTTGCATGAGCAATGGCCCCGATCGCCTCAACCTCTTCAAGGCATCCGTAAAAGTTTGGCTGCTGAACCACCACGGCGGCCACATGGTCGCCGACAAGCTCCCTGAGTGCGGCAATGCTGCCAATACCCTCTTCAAGAGTGTTCTGTATAACTGCCTGGTGACCTGCCGCTTCGAGATAGGTCTTCAGTACCGAGTTGTTCCAAGGGTGCAGTTTGCCTGCCACAACAACCTCGTTGCGACCTGTGACGTTCATGGCCATCAAGACCGCTTCCGCCAGGGCTGTCGCCCCGTCATACATGGATGCGTTGGCCACATCCATCTCATAAAGGCGACAGATCAGGCTCTGGTATTCGTAGATCGCCTGAAGGGTACCCTGGGAGACCTCCGCCTGGTAGGGGGTATATGCTGTATAGAATTCGCTGCGGGAGGTGATGGTCTTTATCGCAGCGGGGATGAAGTGGTCGTATGCCCCTCCACCGAGAAAGCTGACATAATCAGCCGTGCTTTTGTTAGCAGCAGCAAGAGCTTCAAGCAGTTTGCGCACCTGAGGCTCATCTGAAGCCGCAAAAAGATCGAGCGCTCCCTTCATGCGAATTTCTTCAGGGATATCCACAATAAGGTCTTCAAAGGAGTTGACACCGATTGCCTTGAGCATCTCCTCCCTTTCTCCGTCAGTATTGACAATAAATGGCATTGTTTACTCCCCTGTGAGCTGACGATAGGCCTCAGCGTCAAGTAGTGCAAGAATTGCGTCCGGACTCTCAACCTTAATTTTGACCAGCCAGCCATCATTGTAGGGATCCAGGTTGACAATTTCAGCGCTGTCAAGCTGTGGGTTCAATTCAAGGAGTTCACCGGCAATCGGCGCAAAAAGATCGGCAACCGTTTTTACCGCCTCGACCGTTCCAAAAACCTCATGCTGCTTGAGCACTGTTCCGATAGGTTTCAGCTCCACAAAAACAATATCGCCAAGTTCATGCTGGGCAAAGTCAGTAATACCGACCAGGGCGGTAGTGCCGTCTGCAAATAGTTTGATCCATTCATGGTCTTTGGTATAACGAAGATCTTCCGGAATAGTCATGGCAGAGAGATAAAGTGTTTTGATTGAGTGAGCAGCAAGAAGAGCGGCTCGTCATTGCGAAAAACAAGTTACTATTTTTTATAATCCATTCAAATCAGCCGACTATGCCCGTTTTATGCCAGTCGCTGCCTCATGGCCTCGTAAAGCAATACGCCCGCAGTCACACTGACATTGAGCGATTCAACGCAGCCTGCCATGGGAATGCGGACAACATGATCGCAAAATTCGAGAGCTTCAGGCGCAAGCCCGCTTCCCTCCATACCAAGCACGATGGCCGTGGCTTTTCTCATGTCGGCATCGGTATAGTTGAGTTCCGCATCCATGTCAGCCGCAAGAACCTGGACATTGTATTGGTGCAGAAATTCGAGTGCACGCACAAGGCTTTTGACCTTGCAGATTCTTATATGAGAGAGCGCTCCGGCAGAAGCCTTGTGAACCACAGCGTTAACAGGCGCTCCCTTGCCTTCGACAAGCACAACTGCATCGGCCGCCACAGCTTCAGCCGTCCTGATAATGGCTCCGATATTGTGGGGATCATCCAGTCCCTGCAGAACGACAAAGAGCGGGTATGTGTTGCGGGGGGTTGCCAGAACCTCTTCAAGCGAGTAATAGGTGACCGAGCTGATAAGGGCACAAACACCCTGATGCTTTGTTGTTCCGGCAATCAGGGAGAGTTTTTCGAGCCGGGCCTTGCCGGTCACAAGTTTCAACCGCCTTGCGGTGATAACAATTTCCTTGAGTTTCGGGTGAGACGTATTAAATTGAAAGTAGATCTTCTCAATGCTCTCGGGCTTTTGCTGGAGAAGCTCAAGTACGGCATTCCTGCCATAAACAATGTTTTCGGAATGTTCCGCGTCCATAAAAGCTTGTTTCCTCTGTCTGTCGGTTTAAAATAACAGGGGTGGTAGCCGCAGCACAACGCTGGACATTTTCCGGCACTCCTGCTCTCTGTGGGGAAAAACGGAATGTAATTAAATTTATCAAATTCATTTTTTTTTATATCTTTCTATCCACCTCAACGTGGGTTTTTGCCTGTATTTTTTGTTTGACGATTATAACCCTTGCAGTTCCTTCATGCGTTCCATATCGGTGATCTGCACGTACCCTAAATACAAATTCAAGTGACTGACAGTATGAGCCGGACTTATAAAACAATGGAAGGAAATGAAGCGTTAGCTTATGTCTCCTACCGCACCAGTGAAGTCATCTGTGTCTACCCGATTACTCCAGCCTCACCAATGGGAGAGTATTCAGAGGCGTGGTCTGCAGAAGGGAAAAAAAATATTTGGGGCACAACTCCGAAAGTTGATGAACTGCAAAGTGAAGCCGGTGCTGCGGCAGCGGTTCACGGAGCGTTACAGACCGGTGCACTGACTACCACCTTTACCGCATCGCAGGGTCTGTTGCTCATGATCCCGAACATGTATAAAATAGCCGGTGAGCTTACCCCATGCGTCATACACGTATCGGCTCGTGCTCTGGCGGCACAGGCTCTATCGATCTTTGGGGATCATGGAGATGTCATGTCAGTCCGCGGAACGGGCTTTGCCCTTCTTGCCTCGAGTTCCGTTCAGGAAGTAATGGATATGGCACTTATTACGGCTGCTGCAACCCTTGAATCACGAATTCCATTTCTTCATTTCTTCGATGGATTCAGGACATCTCATGAAATTTCCAAAATCGAGGTCATTGCTGACGATATCATAAAAGCAATGATCAGCGATGATCTCGTCATAGCGCACCGCAACCGCCGCATGAGCCCTGATGCTCCAAATATCAGGGGCACCTCACAGAATCCCGATGTCTATTTTCAAGCCAGGGAAACGGTCAACAGCTATTACAACGAATGCGCTTCAATCACCGAAAAGGTGATGGAAAAATTTGGAGAACTCACCGGCCGTCATTATAACCTTTATGAGTACTACGGTGCAGCGGATGCTGAACGTGTGATTGTCCTGATGGGATCGGGTGTAGAAACCGCCCGTGAAACAGCAGAATATCTCAACAAAAATGGCGAGAAGGTTGGTGTTGTCCATGCGCGCCTCTTCCGTCCGTTTGATATCGAGCGTTTTGTCAAGGCCTTCCCATCCACCGTCAAATCGGTCTCCGTGCTTGACCGGCTCAAGGAACCAGGAAGTGCTGGAGAGCCCCTCTATCTTGATACGGTTAACGCCTTCCTTGAAGGGGTACAGAATGGCCTGATAAAAAACATCCCCAACATAACCGGCGGCAGATACGGCCTCTCATCCAAGGAATTCACTCCGGCAATGGTCAAGAGTGTTTTTGACAACATGGCGGCAACAAAACCGAAAAACCATTTCACCGTAGGCATCAACGATGATGTAACCAAAAGCAGTCTTGACTACGACAAAACCTTTTGCATTGAACCGGATGAGATGTTCCGGGCACTCTTTTACGGCCTTGGATCAGACGGCACCGTAGGAGCCAATAAAAACAGCATCAAAATTATCGGTGAAAACACCGGAAACTATGCCCAGGGTTATTTTGTCTACGACTCCAAAAAGTCAGGTTCAATCACAACATCACATCTGCGCTTCGGCCCAAATGAGATTCGTTCAACCTATCTGATCACTGAGGCCCAGTTTATCGGTTGCCACCACTGGATTTTCCTTGAGATGCTCGACCTTGTCAAAAATCTCAAGCAAGAGGGTACCCTGCTGCTGAACACCCACTACTCTCCGGAAGAACTCTGGGAGAAACTGCCGAAAATTGTCCAGGAACGCCTGATCAGCAAAAAGGCAAAGCTGTTTACTATCGATGCCTATAAAGTTGCTCATTCAAGCGGTATGGGCCAGCGCATCAACATGATCATGCAAGCCTGCTTTTTTGCCATCTCCGGTGTCCTTCCCCGGGAAGAGGCAATAGAAAAAATCAAAAATTCTATCCGGGTTACCTACGGGAAAAAGGGTGATGACGTCGTTAAACAGAACATACAGGCTGTTGATGATACTCTCTCCAACCTCCATCAGGTAAAGATCGGATCGGCTGCCGACAGTAAAAAGAAATTGCGCCAGCCTATTGTTGGTGAGGCGCCTGATTTTGTCTGCAACGTTCTGGCAAAAATCATTGCTGGCGAAGGTGATGACATTGCGGTCAGTGAACTGCCTGCTGATGGCACCTACCCGAGTGGAACCTCAAAATTTGAAAAGCGCAACCTTGCTGATGAAATTCCTGTCTGGGAACCCGATCTCTGTATTCAGTGCGCAAAATGTTCCATCGTATGCCCCCACGCAGTCATAAGAGCCAAGCTCTATGATCCGAAATACCTGGAGAACGCACCACGCACCTTTAAATCAGCCGATGCAAAGGGCTCTGGATGGAACGGGATGAAATATACTATCCAGGTCGCTCCCGAAGACTGTACCGGATGCGAAATCTGCGCTCATGTCTGTCCGGGAAGAGATAAAAACAACCCGGAAAGAAAAGCCCTGAGCATGCATGAGCAACTCCCCATTCGTGAAACCGAGATTGACAACTGGAACCATTATCTCAACATTCCCGAATACGATCGAAACAAAATCAACACAAAACTGATCAAGGAGCAGCAGCTTCAAGAGCCGCTCTTCGAGTTTTCTGGCGCATGCTCAGGTTGCGGAGAGACTCCCTATATCAAGCTCATGACCCAGCTCTTTGGTGACCGGCTTGTCATTGGTAATGCTACCGGATGTTCATCTATCTATGGAGGAAACCTTCCAACAACACCATATACGACCAATGCTGACGGCCGCGGGCCGACATGGTCAAACTCCCTTTTTGAAGATACTGCAGAATTTTCACTCGGCTTCCGGATTTCAATCGACAAGCAGCGAGAGTATGCAAGCGAACTCTTGCAGAGAATGGCTTCAGAAATTGGCGATACACTGACCACAGAAATTCTTGAGGCCTGCGAGATCAATGAACCGGAAATTTTTGAACAGAGAAAACGGGTTGCAATTCTGAAGGAGAAGCTCTCTCTTTTGAATTCATCCGATGCCAAAAATCTGCTCTCGGTAGCCGACATGCTGGTCAAAAAGAGTGTCTGGGCTGTCGGTGGTGATGGATGGGCTTATGATATTGGCTATGGCGGTGTTGACCATATAACAGCCAGCGACAAAAACATCAATCTTCTGGTGCTCGATACTGAAGTCTATTCCAACACAGGAGGACAGGCATCGAAAGCAACACCAAAAGCTGCCGTTGCGAAATTTGCCTCAGCCGGACGTACCGTAACAAAAAAAGATCTTGGTATGATCTCCATGAGTTACGGAAATGCCTATGTTGCCTCGGTTGCCTTTGGAGCCCGCGATGAACAGACACTTAAAGCATTCCTTGAAGCAGAGGCTTACAACGGCCCCTCAATCATCATTGCCTATTCACACTGCATTGCACACGGCATCAACATGTCGACTGCACTTGAGAATCAGAAGGCTGCGGTTGATTCCGGCCACTGGATACTTTACCGTTACAATCCTGACCGCTTGCTGGAAGGAAAGAATCCACTTGTACTTGATTCGAAAAAGCCAAAAATACCGGTAGCCCAGTTCCTTGATATGGAAAACCGCTTCAGGATGCTCAAGAAGAGCCATCCTGAACATGCAAAAGAGTACTACGCCGCAATCCAAAAAGAGGTCGATGCCCGGTGGGCCCATTACGAATATCTTGCAGCACGCACCTTCGATGAGATCAAATAACAAATTCATCCATGAAAAACGGCGGAAAACCCGCCGTTTTTTTTGATGCCCACCGCCACATCCTATCTGAAGCTCTCCACAAAAACAAAGACTACGGCTTCACCTTAAGCTTTTTAGCTTTTTCCTTCATTTCAAGTGCCTTCTCCATGTTTCCGAGCTGCTCGTACACCTTGCCGAGATGATCAGCTATTTCTGCTTCACGGGGATCAAGCTCCGCAGCTTTTTCAAGAACCTTCCTTGCCTCTTCAAACTCCCCCATCCTGAAAAGTACCCAGCCAAGCGTATCAAGATAGCCTGCATTGGACGGTTCCCTTGCCACCACCTTCAAAGCAAGCTCTTTTGCCCGTGAAAGCTCTTTTCCCTGAACAGAAAGCAGGTATGCAAGATTATTCATCATAACGATATTGTCGGGCTCAAGAGCGAGAATGATTTCATAGAGATTGACACTTTTTTCACGAAAACCAAGAGTGTCATAACATAAGGCAAGAGTACTGCATGCTTGCAAATAAAGGTTTTTCTCCTTTTGAGCCTTTTTTAAGTGCACCACCTTTTCAAGCAGAAATGCTGCTTTTTTGAGCTTTCCTGTCTGAAAAAAGAGTTCCCCTTCCAGAACCTTAATCCTCAAGCTCCTGACTGGAAAACGTATTTTAACATTGTGAAGCGCTTCAGCGGCCAGCCGAAACTCTTTCTTTATTATGGCGGCTGTAACAAACTCCTCCCAGATTTCAATACTGCCTGGATCCAGACGCAGTGCCTTCCTGAAATCGATCAACGCTGCGGCTGCTTCCTGCTTCTGCATTTGGGCGATGCCACGAAGAGCATAAAGCTTGCCATGATCGGGATGCCGACGAATAATTTCTCCGATCATGACAATTACAGGATCCAAAAACGAGCTCTCACGGGATGCACGCACGAGAAAAAGTTTGGCAAGCTCTATCTTCTGCGGAAGAGTCACCTGATTGGTATTGAAATATCGGTTGATATCGACAAGAAAAGCGGGATGGTTTCCAGACTGAACGGAGACCTCGAACAGGGCCAGCCAGGCAGGAACTGAGCCCTGGTTCTCGCTGAGAAGCTCGTGAAAGGTCTTTGAGGCAAGATCATACTGCCGGTTCTGCATATAGAGTTCACCGAGAGTAAGACGCAATTGCTCTTTTTCATCGCCCTGCTCAATGAGCTTTATCAACGTACCAATCGCATCCTGATAATGGTCGAGCTTTATCTCAATAAGCAGCATCTGTACCAATGTTGTCTCGTTCTTCGGATCAAGTGTTAACATTTCCTGAAAAACGGCAATGGCTTTTTCTGGCTGATTGGCTGCAATATATTCGATGGCAAGAGTGGAAAGTAGCTCCGCATTGCCCGGCTCAATAGCGGCAAGGCGACGGTAAAGCTCAATTGCCCGCCCATAATCACGCAATTGATGAGAGAGTGTAGCAAGAAATCCCAGATAAAATTTATTTCCGGGATTGAGCAAAACACTTTTTTCACTGTAGATACGAGCAGAATCAAGAACGCCGAGACCAACCCAGGCTTTCGAGAGGGCATAATAAATGGCCGCATTTGAGGGCTGAGCGCTCAAGAGCCTCCCATAACGCACAACGGCATCTCTGTACTCCCCTTTTACACTCTGCAGCGAGGCGACAACAAACTCTCTTTTTGAGACATCAGCAAGAGAATCCGGCACCATACTGCCATAAAGCACCGGTCTTGAGGATGCACACGCAGAAAGAAAAAGCGGGCAGAAAAAAGCTGCAAGAAGCAGCAGAGAGCTGAAACAGCGCCGGTTACTGCTCGAAGTTGGCAATTCAGCAATTCGGTGCCACATCGAACAAAGGATATTCATGAGTTTCGGAACCAGTTGAAAAGCGAGCAAGCGCTTGACGGGTTGCAACCCGTCCCCTTGTCGTTCTTGTCAGATAACCCGCCTGAATAAGATATGGCTCATAAACCTCTTCAATGGTATCCTGCTCCTCTCCAACCGAGACGGCAAGAGAGGCAATCCCGACCGGTCCTCCGTTAAACTTGTTGACAATAGTCTCCATAATTTTTTTATCCATCTCATCAAGGCCCTCCTCATCAATTTCGAGACAGTCAAGGGTCTTTATGGCAATGGTACGGTTAATCAGCGCTGCGCCATCAACCTGTGCAAAATCACGGGCACGGCGGAGCAGGCGGTTGGCAATACGTGGTGTACCCCGTGAACGTCCGGCAATTTCAGATGCCGCTTCAGCATCAACACCAATACCGAGAATGGCTGACGCACGGATGATAATGCGCTCAAGAAGTTCCGGTGCATAGTAGTCGAAGCGGCTGTTAATGCCAAACCTTGCCCTGAGGGGTGAGGTAAGCAAACCGGAACGTGTCGTAGCCCCGACAAGCGTAAAAGGCTCGATACGCAACTGCACAGCCCTTGCTGAGGGACCACTGTCGAGCATAATATCGATACGGAAATCTTCCATGGCTGAGTAAAGATACTCCTCAACCGTCGGTGGCATACGATGAATTTCATCAATAAAAAGCACATCACCCCTCTGCAAACCGGTCAGAAGTCCCGCAAGATTTCCCGCTTTATCGAGCAGAGGGCCCGAAGTCGATTTGATGCTGCTTCCCATTTCTGATGCGATAATATAGGCAAGCGTCGTTTTACCAAGCCCCGGAGGACCGGACAATAAAACATGGTCCAACGCTTCACCTCGCATTTTAGCCGCTGAAATAAAAACTTTCAAATTATCAGTCAGCCGTTGCTGCCCGGCAAAAGCATCCATACGGAGCGGCCGTATCTGCTCCTCGATCCTCGATTCAGTGGCATCAGGAGGTGTATTGAGCAGTTCTATTCTCAAACAGAAATCATTACAGGTTAAACGGTCAAAGTTTTATACGCGGGTCTGCAACGGCATAGAGAACATCGGCAAAAAGATTGCCAAGCACGACCAGAGAACCGGCAACAAAGGTACTGGCAATAATCAGCGGATAATCCCTCGAAAAAATTGCATCTACCGTTACTCGACCCATCCCCGGAAACGCAAAGATCACCTCAATAAACAACGCCCCGCTGAAAATAAAGGGGAGCGAGCTTCCCATAAGCGTAATCACCGGCAAAAGGGCATTTCGAAGGGCGTGCTTGAAAATAACCACCTTCTCAGGTAAACCTTTGGCCCTTGCTGTGCGGATATAGTCCTGCCGGATAACTTCAAGCATGCTGCCCCTGACATAACGGGCAATACCCGCAGCCCCGTTAATGCTGAGCACCGTAAGCGGCAAGACAAGATGCCACAACCGGTCAAGCACAAATTCGACCGGGCCGAAACCTTCCGCTCCGATTTCGTTCAGGCCCGAAGCAGGAAAAAACGGAAACTTCAGGGCAAAAAGAATAATCATCATCAAGGCAAACCAGAACTCCGGCATCGAATAAAAAAAGAGGAACGTCACGGTCAAAAAACGATCGAGAAAACTGTTCTGACGAACTGCGGAAATAATCCCGACAAGAATACCAATGGTAAAATTTGCAACCAAAGTCAGCCCGGCTATCGTCACCGTTATGGGCAACGCCTGGGCGATCACATCAAAAACCGGCTGCTGGGCACGGCTGAAACTGCGCCCAAAATCACCTTGCAGAACATTGGCAAGCCATTTGACATACTGTACCGGTACGGGATCGTTCAACCCATACTGAGCCCGGATCTGCTCGGCAACGTTCGGACTGATCCCCGGCTGAATAAAAAAAGCCGCTGGATCACCGGGAGCAAGCCTGGTAATAAAGAAGGTGAGGGTCAGCACCCCAAAAATGAGCGGTACGGCAATCAAGAGCCGCTTGAGAATATAAATGAGCATAAAATCTTATAGGGCAACATTTGCCGAAGGACGCAGCCTCCAGTCGTCAATATTGTAAAACGTACCGGAAATATTAAGCTCCTCACCCTCGATTCTTCTGCTGAACCCTTGAGTCTCCTTCATCCAGTAAAGAAAGGTGATCGGCTGATCGCGATGAAGAATCTCCTGATACTCCAACCAGTAAGCTCTTGCCCCGGTAGGCTCCATCTTCTGCTTGGCAAGCTCACAAAGAGCGTCAATTCGAGGATTCTGGTAACCGGTGAAATTAAAACGGCTCTTGTCGAGGTCTGAACCCCAGACGTCGAGCGGGTCTATCTCCAAACCGATCGACCATCCAGCCAACCACGCATCAAGCTTTCTCTGCCGGAGACTCTCAAAAAAGACATTGGGTTCCTGAACATCAAGCTTGCAGTCGATACCAATTGATCGAAGATTCTGCTGAATAATCACACTTGCATAGTTTCTTCTCGCATTGCCCGCATTCGTATAAAGCACAAAACTGAACTTTCGACCTTGTTTCTGCAAAATACCATCCGGTCCAGGCAACCACCCCTCCGCCCTGAGCAGGGCAGTGGCGCGAGCAGGATCAAAGGGGTGCGGCACAAGGCGCTCATTACAGGCCCATTTCAAAGATGGTGAAATATCGGTGTTGCAAATCACGCCATACTCTTTGAGATAGCCGTCAATAATCGCTTCCCGGTCAATGGCCTGCGTCAGGGCAAGACGAACCCGTGCAGAACCAAAAAGGGGATGAGACCTCACTTTGCCACTCTTGTGATACTCGTTCTGATCAATATTTGACCAGCCGACATAGTCATAGACCCTCAAACCGACTGTTTTAATCTCAATCTGCCGGTTCGCCTTCAAAAGACGGGTAAAATCTTCGGGCTTGATACTTTCAACGACATCAACCGCGCCGGTCTGAAGTTGCGCCAATCGTACCGTATAATCGGGCACCACCCTGAAGGTAATCAACGGAATGGTCCCTGGCTTCGGAAGATTCGAACTTCGACTTGAAGCCAGAACAATCTCCTGCTGCTGCTGCCAGCTCTTCAGTTTGTAGGGGCCCGCGCCAAGCGGCTGAAGATTAAGCGGAGAGTGGCGGAACTCATCCGGCTTGACATTTTTCCACTGGTGAGCAGGGAGGGGGGTCAGTGATGTATGATAGAGCGCAAGATGCTCGGGAACGGGCTTGTAAAACCTGAAAACAAGGGTGGTATCGTCAGGAGTCAGAATAGCCCGGTCAAAATCAACCTTGCCCCTGTCGGCACCAATCAACTCTGCAAGGTACTGCTGACGAGCACTGGCGATCACCGGACTACCATACAACTGATAAGAGAACTTGAAATCTCCCGATACAACCCGCTTTCCGTCATTCCAGAAAGCATCGCTTCTGAGAATATAGGTTATGGTTCGCTGATCGTCCGACATCTTCCAGCTTTTTGCGAGAGCACCCTTCGGATCTTTTTTACCCTGACCCGGGGTCACTTCCCGCAGTTTTTTTTCAAGAGCCATGTAATTCATAAGCCCGGTCGTGGTATCAAACTCGCTCTGCAAGAGGGACGGGTAGATAAGACCGATAATATTTCCTGAAGTAACCGTACTGCCAAGCACAGGATTAAGATAATCAGCGTCACCGAGCATGGCAATCACAAGGGTGGAATCCATCGCTCCCCTACCCTTCACCGCTAACCCCTGACTCCCATGATGGCGATTGCATGAAGAGAGCGCAAGCAGCGCGAGCATCAGAGAGGCAACAAGCCGACACATTGCGGAAACCCGCTTTCTTCGGATATCACTCATCAATTGCCTCCTCACTCTTATCACTGTTGATCACGTTATTTATCCTGCTGGTTAACGCCTCGGCGGCAACATAGTTCGAGTACCGTTTCAAAAGGAAGTTGAGTGCAACCACCTCAACGATAACGGTAATGTTTTTACCAGGAAATATAGGTAATTCTACAAGTGGAACATCAACGCCAAGAATTTTAATGAATTTGGTATCGAGGCCAAGCCTTTCATAAACAATCTCCTTGTTCCATTCGAGCAGTTCAACAACAACCTGTACCTCCTTCACATCACGGATTGCCCGGATACCAAAATTCGCCTTCACATCAACAACACCAAGACCGCGAATCTCCATGAAATGGTCGATGATATGGTTTCTTTTGGCATTGAGCACCATCGACTCCCCTTTCCTCTGGATAACAACAACATCATCCGCTACAAGACCGTGCCCCCGTTCAATCAAGTCAAGCGCAATCTCGGATTTTCCAAGACCACTTTTACCGGTAAGCAGCACTCCGACACCATAGACATCGACCATTGATCCATGATACTGCTGATAAAGTGAAAACTGGTCATCGAGAAAATCGGTAACAAGATAGATCGTTTTCGTTGAAGAGTGACGGGTGATATAAACAGGAATCCCTGCATTGGTGGCCATATCGAGCAAATTCTGCGACAACTTGTTGTTGCTAGTCAGAATAATGCAGGGCATCTTGAATCGTACAAGGTGTGCAAACGCCTTGCTCCTCTCCTCTTCGACAAGGTGATTCAAAAACCTGGTTTCGGTATTTCCGAAAATCTGTACCCGTTTATAGGTAAACAGATTGGTAAATCCAGCCAGAGCAAGCCCCGGACGATGAAGATCACGCTCAAAAATCCGCCGTTTCTGCTCATCGACATTGTTCAGACGTCGTAACTTGATATCGTGCTTCTTGCCGATAGTATCAAAAAAATAGGCGACCGTTATTGATCGCTTTTTTAATCCTTTTTGATCAAGATTCATGGTTTCCGGCAATAGAGATATGAATAAACCCGTGAAAAGTCTGCGGGGCTTTTCTCCCCGCAGACACTCTCACGCTGTTATTGCAATTTTTCCTTGTACTTCTTAAGTTGCCGGCTCAATGCCTCGACACAGGTGTCGATAGCCTGTTCATAGTTTGCACCGCCCTCCTTTGCGACAAGAACATTCTGCGGCACATGCACCGTTATTTCGGCAAGCTTGTTTTTTTCAAAGTCATTTTTCTGATGATCCAGAATGACATGGCAACTGATAATACCCGGAAAGACCCTCGTAAACGCAAGTACGGCATTGCGGGCATATTCTTCTATATCGCTGTGATTACTGGAATGACGCAGGGTAACGGTCACATTGACCGCATCATTAACGACAACTTTTGTCATGATAAACTCCGTTTAAATAAGGTGGACGTCATGAAGGAACAAGACCCCGGCAAAAAATTATCCGAAGCCCCCGATAACTCTATGCCTTTGGATGCGCTTTCCGATAAACCTCTTTCAGTCGCTCAAAGGTAACATGCGTGTAGATCTCAGTTGTTGACAGATTGCTGTGCCCGAGCATTTCACTGACACTGCTAAGATCTGCCCCCCCGTTCAGCAAATGTGTGGCAAACGTGTGGCGCAGAAGATGCGGATTTTTCTTTTTCTGATCAGTCACAGAACGGAGGTATTTTGTGGTCAATCTCTGAACAAGCACTGGATAAAGCTTTTTGCCCCTTTTGGTTACAAAAACATTCAGCACGACCTCCCTCTCTTTCTTCATTCTAAAGAAGTTTCTTCGGACTTCAAAATATTTTTTAAGCGCAACGACGGCCTGCTCTCCAACGGGCACAATTCTCTGCTTTCTTCCCTTGCCGGTCAGCTTGACATATCCTCCGTCAAGATCAAGATCTTCCGTCCTCAATTCAATCAGCTCCGAAATACGAAGCCCACTGCAATAGAGCAGCTCAAGCAGACTGCGATCACGCTCACGGATAAAAGATTCATCAAGATCGTTTTTTTCCGGCTTGCGGAATCCATGCACCGTAGCCGGAAGCAGCTCGTCAAAAAGCTTTTCTGTCTGCTGTTCCGTCAAAAAACCGGGAACACGCCGCGGATACTTTGGGGTCGCAAGAGCCGAAAAGAGTGAACTCTTGATATGGCCGCCCTCGTGCAAATATCGATAAAAGCTTTTAACCGAGGCAAGTTTTCTGGCAATTGAGCGTTGCTGAACTCCCCGATCAATCAAGGCTCCCATAAAAAGCCTTACCTCAACCGTTGTGACCTGTTCCGGATCAAAACCAGTCAAATCGCCCAGCCCAAGATGCTCTGAGAGAAAAGAAAAAAACTGGATAAGGTCAGTTCTGTAAGCAATAACGGTATTGGTCGACAGATTCTTCAGGCTGCGAAGTTTTTCAAGAAAGTCACTGATCGGCAGTGAGCCTTCCCGAAAAGGGAGGGGTGATGGTGATAAATCTTTCATAAGAGCGCAACACAAACAAGTTCCTCTCTGCCCTTGAGATAGTAGAGAGCGTCACGGCGGAGCAGAAAATTGTTCAGGGCAGGTTTTTCCGCACCCTCTTCCAGGGTATCTGCATAGAGAAGGCCATCGCAGCGCCATACCTTGATAGAAGAGTCCCATAGCCCGGTCAACGTATGCTGCTCATGCAAAACAGCAACAGTAAAATCCTCCTGAACGATACATTCCGCACGAGTTGCTGCGCCAATACCGACTCTCTGGAGAGCCATGCGCTCCGGCGCCATCCCTTCCGTCACAAACTCCGGCAAGGTGACCTGCTGGCGCACCTCCTCCTGCAGCACCTCCCCCCTGAGAGCATTAACCTCAAGAGTGTCGAGGCCGAGCCTGCGAGTTTCAACACCGGTAACAGGATCAATGAGAAGAAAATGGCGCACGGGAAAACCGGCAAAAGAGGAGAGCTGGCAGGCAAGAAACTCCTCTTCAAGATTGGCGACAAAAACCAGATCAGGCCGCGACCACGCCACCCCTCCTCCCTTGAAATCGACCGCCCATATTCCCTGATGCTCCGGACTGTTCGGCTGACAGGCAGAGCAGTATACAAGATCACCAAGGGTTGTTTCAAGCACGATGAACCACCCTTCAGTGGCAGAAAGAGGGTGAAGATGATCCACAAAAAGATAATCATCGCAAAAAACAGTGCCGGTCAGGGTATCAATGCAAAAAAACAGTGCATGCCGGCTGCCGGCAAAGCGCTTCTGCCCGACAAGGTGACCCGCCTGGGTAAACATAAGCTGCCAGACAAGTGCACCATGGCCTGCATGATAGCGCCAGCGAACCGCAAGTTCATCGCCAGTGTTCATCATTGAGCGGTTGATTGCCTTGTCATTTTATAAATGGTCACCGCAACACTCCTGGAACCCCCGTCATACCTCCTCTGAAACGGGGTGATCGAAAAGTTGTTTTCCGCCGCAAGCTCAAGAAACTGCTCGGCAAGCCGCCTTCGGGGATCGGCAATATAGGCCGCACCACCCGGTTTGAGCAATTTATCGATCGCGGTGACAATGGGAAGCAGGTTCACCCGTTCATAAAGCACATCTGCGGCAAAAAGCAGATCAAACTGCTCACTGCACTGCACAAGTCGCCAGTCGAGCCTTTCGCACTCAAGCGTCACGCTGTTTTTCAGGGCATTATAGCGGGCAAAACGAAGCGCCTCAAGAGAGTAGTCTGTTGTCAGCACACTGGCCCCTTTCCAGGCAGCAACAACCGAAGCCATGCCGACACCGGCACCTATCTCAACCACACGCAGCCCCTCAAGCGAAAGTTCATCAGCGATAAAGGAGGAGAGCGTTATCGCTGAAGGCCATATTTCCGCCCAGTAAGGCATCTGCTCATCCTTGACAAACTCTTCAGGCGAAATCCGGTCAAGAAGCGCATAACTGTCGAGCACACTCAAAAAACTGAACGAATGGGCTCCAAAGGTATAAGCCGTTTCAGCAAGATCATACTCGGCAGCCAGGGCCTTGTGGATCAGCGCCAGCTCAGAACCCTCCCCTTCCCGGGATATCTCCATAATCAACGGCCATTTACTTGGGGGAACAACCATAAAATCAAAACGAAAGGTAGCAAAAAAATAGCCACAGATTTTTATTTTGCATCGAAATGAAAAAACCAATCCAATCAACCACCAAAGACCCGCATGAAAAAAGAACTTCTTGAACTCTTCAGCAACAGCTACCCCGACCGGGACTATACCATCGAAATTGTCAATCCTGAATTTACCTCAGTCTGCCCCAAAACCGGACTTCCGGATTTTGGCACCATTATCATCCGCTACGTGCCCGATAAAAGCTGTATCGAGCTGAAATCGCTGAAATACTATTTCCTCGAGTTCCGCAACGCTGGCATCTTTTACGAGAATGTCACCAACAGGATCCTTGACGATCTTGTCGACCTGCTTCAGCCAAGATCAATCAGCGTGATAACAGAATGGAAAGCAAGAGGCGGAATTACCGAAACCGTCACGGTCAGTTACAGCGCACCCTGCTGAAAGCGGGCAACGAAAAAAGCCCCGGAGGTGCACTCTGGGGCTTTTTAAAACTTTAACCTGGAATCTCAATATATTCCTTCGTCCAGGAACTGCATGATTGTTGTTGCATCCCTTCACCGACAACGTTCATGTTATAGCGGTATTTTTCCCTGATTCAGGAACTGTTCGATTGTTATTGCATCTGCAGGAGTAATCAAGCCACCCGCTTTGTCCTCCATACTCTTGACAACAACATCAATCTTGCCAGTCTTTTTGTACTTGGTTTTGAGCACGTCTATAACGGAAAGCTGCGTGTGACAGATGTTGCATTTGGCTACCCAAAGATTCTCCGCAGCCTTGAAATCAAAACCGGCAGGGGCAAGAGGCACACCGGGAGACAAGACCGGCTTTTCAAGATAGGCTTTCAATTCAGCAATGGAACGGATATACTTTCCTTCAAGCGTCACCGTGCGGCCCGTGGTTGAATGCAAAATCCCCGAAGGCCTGAGCCCCAATGAGGCAAACATCACCGCAACAATAGCAAGAATGCTAAGCGGAAAACTTAAAAACCACTTGGAACTGATTCTCGACGACATTTTGCCAAGACCCATGATAACCAGCGAGGCAAACGTAATCAGCGAAATCCACCCCGCAAAGGAGCGCAAAGGCGTAAGATACTCGTTAAGGTTCGCAGCAGGCAACTTGTACCCGGTTAAAAACGATACCCCGAAAAACAAAGTACCCATTGAGACAGCCCCGCCTACGGCCAAAGCAGCAAGCTTACCATTTGATTTGTTGTCCATGACTGGTAATGAATTAGGTGTTAGTGGCTTACCCAAAAAATTATGGAGTAAGATAAGCATAAATAGTAAAGACGGCAAACAGAAAGCTGAAAAAGCTTACCATTCACAACAGGAAAATTCTGATTACCCGCCAGGAGCGCACCGTATTGCTACGAACGGATCTCCTGCAGCGACGGGGTAATCGCTCCCTTTTTCACTGATTTCTCTTCCAATACGCAAAGCGTCGGGCAGTGTCCTATCCAGGATTGAACGGCTTCAAAAAAAGTGCCCTTATTTGTAACTCAGTCAATTTTTTAGAATACTGAGGAAAAATTGTTTCAATAACCCGCCGGAATTTGTTGCCTTATGATTACCACAACCAGTAGCGTTATCGATTTTGAAAAGGCGGAGCGCGATTTTCTTTTTCTTCTCCTCTGTTTTCAGGAGGTACTCCACGACCTCGGGGAGCACGAACTTGCAGAGCACCTGCCCTGGCACAATGGAGGTATTCCCCTTGAGCGCTATCCCAACAGCGAGCGTGCCCTTCAGGCATTTTCCATATTTTTTCAACTACTCAACATGGCAGAAGAGAACTCCGCAGCCCAGAACCGGCGCGCACTTGAAGCTGAACAGGGACTCGGGCATCTCACCGGCCTCTGGGGAAGAACCCTTTTGCGCTTCCGGGAACGGGGAATTACGGAAAGCGAGATATGCCAACTGCTGCCGGAAGTCTCCATTGACGCCGTTTTGACCGCACATCCCACCGAAGCCAAACGGAAAACCGTGCTCGAACAGCACCGCCAACTCTACCTGCTTCTGGTACAACGTGAAAACCAGATGTGGACCCCGCTCGAAAAGCTCGACATCCGCAATGAGATCAAGGTGGTCATGGAGCGACTCTGGAGAACGGGAGAGATCCTCTTCGAAAAACCCGATGTATCGGATGAGCGGCGCAACGTCATTCACTACCTCTTCAATATTTTCCCTGAAGTGTTGCCGATGCTCGACAAACGCCTCATGCAGGCATGGAAGGATGCGGGGTTTGACAGCGCCAACCTCTCTGATCCCCGCAATCTGCCCCGCCTCCACTTCGGAAGCTGGGTAGGAGGCGACCGTGACGGCCATCCGCTCGTCACCGCTGAGGTCACCCAGGAGACCCTCGCCGATATGCGCCGCAGCGCCCTGACCCTTGTGCTGCGCCATCTCAGGGAACTCGCTTCAAAACTCAGCTTTTGCGAACGGCTCCAGACTCCGGGCAAAGCGCTTCTCCTGCGCATCGACAGCCTCTGCCTCAGGCTCGGTGAGACAAGCCTTGAAGCCATACAGCGAAACCGCCATGAACCCTGGCGCCAGTTCCTCAACCTGATGATCGCCTCTCTTCCCTTCGAAACCGGCAAATCGGGAGCTGTTCAGGTAAACGCAGAACAAGACCGCTACAGCAGTTCCGATGAACTCCTTGAGGATCTCTCACTCCTGCGCCAGTCACTCTTTGAAGTCGGAGCGCAGCATATTGCCGACACGGAGGTCGCACCGGTCTACCGGATTGTACAAACCTTCGGCTTCCACCTTGGCGCACTCGATATCCGTCAGAACAGCCACTTTCATGATCTTGCACTCTCCCAGCTCATGACCACCTCCGGCCTGAACGGCAACGATTTTCTGGAGTGGGAGGAACCGGCAAGAAGGGCATTTCTCGACCAGGAACTCCTTTCACCACGCCCCTTCACCCATCCGGACATGAAGGTCGGCGCTGAAGCCGATGCCGTGCTTGCCTGCTACAAGGTATTGCTCAACCACAGCAAAGCGTATGGCACCGGTGGTATCGGTTCCCTTATTGTCAGTATGACCCGCAATACCTCTGACCTGCTCGCCATCTACCTCTTTGCCCGTGAGGTTGGACTGATGAGCCCGGCAGGTGAGGGAGACGCCTGTATCCTCCCTGTTGTCCCCCTCTTTGAAACCATTGAAGATCTTGAAAAAAGCCCGCTGATACTTGAAGAGTTCCTGCGCCACCCCGTCACGCAGCGGAGCCTTGAATACCGAAGAAAAAAAACGGGCAAAACAAAAGCGGTTCAGGAGGTGATGATCGGATACAGCGACAGCAACAAGGATGGAGGCATTTTTGCCAGTACATGGCGGCTCTACCGCGCTCAGGAAGCTCTGCTTGAAACCGCCGGACACTACAACACCGACATCCTCTTTTTTCATGGACGGGGCGGAAGCATCAGCCGTGGAGCGGGCCCGACACACCGCTTTGTCAAGGCACAACCCTACGGTTCCATCAATGGAGGCATGTGCTTTACCGAACAGGGAGAGACCATTGCACAGAAATATGCCAACCGTATCAGTGCCGTCTATAACCTTGAGCTCTTCATGGCCACGGTAACCGGAGCAATGGCAAAAGAGCGGAAGAGCCCCAAAAGGGCGCACCCACTGGAACCTGTTATGGACATCCTTGCGCAAAAAAGCAATCTTGCCTACCGGGAGCTGATTGAAGCGGCAGGGTTTCTCACCTTTTTCCGTGAAGCAACCCCCATTGACGTTATAGAATCGTCAAGAATAGGATCACGCCCCTCAAGAAGAAGCGGCCAGACAAGCCTAAAGGATCTGCGGGCCATCCCTTGGGTTTTCAGTTGGAACCAGGCTCGTTTTTCCCTTTCGGGATGGTATGGCGTCGGCTCAGCGCTTGAGCATCTGCACACCACCAACCCGGAAGCCTTCGACGAAATCCGCTTCCGCAGCCACGCTTGGCCACCGCTTCGCTACATTATCAGCAACGCCGACACCAGCATGGCATCAGCCGACCTGCAAATCATGCACCAGTACGCCGAACTGGTCAACGACAGCGCCATCCGGGCGCACATCCTCGGCATGATCGAGACCGAATACCACCGGACAAAAAAATACATCGAACTGCTCTTCGCCGAGCCCCTCGAAATCCAGCGCATGAATGTCAACAAATTCATCGCCCCCCGCCGCGAAGGGCTTGAAATGCTCCACCAGCAACAGATCAAACTGCTCAAAGAGTGGCGCGCCCTCAAAGAGTCCGCCATGCAGAGTGAAGCCGAGCGCCTGCTGCTGGAGCTCTTCCTCACCGTCAACGCCATATCAGGGGGATTACGGACTACGGGTTAGCGACAAAAATGGACGAATGACACCTATCATATATTCGTAGGGGCGCCCTTCGTGGTGGTTCGCAATTATCATCCAATCGAAGTAAAAAAGGCAATAAAGATAAACAGGATGTTAACGTATTTTTCAGCATTTTTAATTATAGAAAAAATCTGAAATCATCTCACTCTTTCCGCCATGCTCTCAGTACTGAACGCTGCTGCGCTGATTGGCATTGATGCCATGAAGGTTACGGTTGAAGCCAATGTGGCTGGCGGCATTCCCTCGTTTACGGTTGTGGGATTACCGGATAATGCGGTCAGGGAAAGCCGGGAGAGGATTCTTACGGCAATCCGGAATTCAGGCTTTACCATTCCGCCAAAAAAGATCACGGTCAACCTGGCACCTGCCGATATCAAGAAGGTGGGTACAGCATTTGACCTTCCGGTTGCCATCGGGCTGCTTGGTTCGCTTGAGCTGATTGGTAATCGGTTCGAGGATACGCTTATTATGGGAGAGCTTGCGCTTGATGGCTCGCTCAGGAGAATCAACGGCGCACTCCCGGTGGCCATCATGGCGGGTAAGGAGGGAATAAAACGGCTGATCGTGCCGATGGAAAACGCGGCGGAGGCGGCGGTGGCGGTCTCGGCGGCAAAGTCGGCCATTGAGGTTTACGGTGTGGAAAGCCTGAATGAGACGGTTGCCCTTTTGAATGGAGAGAGGGTATTCACACCGGTGAGCGTCAATATTGCGGAGCTTTTTGAGGGGGAACAGGAGTACCTTGTTGATTTTGCCGATATCAAGGGACAGGGAGCGGCAAAAAAAGCACTTGAAATAGCGGCAGCAGGCGGACATAATGTTATTATGATCGGTCCGCCCGGCAGCGGCAAAACGATGCTTGCAAAAGGGTTGCCGGGAATTCTGCCCCCTCTCGGTTTTGAGGAGGCGCTGGAAACCACAAAGATCTACTCGGTGGCCAGCCTGCTTGACAAAGAGCGCCCCCTCGTGGTGGTGCGCCCCTTCCGCAGCCCCCACCATACAACCAGTAATATCGCGCTGATCGGAGGCGGCTCAACGGCCAAACCGGGAGAGGTGAGCCTTGCCCATAATGGGATTCTCTTTCTCGACGAACTGCCTGAATTCAGCCGCAATGCCCTTGAGGTGCTCCGCCAGCCCCTTGAGGAGCGGGAGGTAACGGTGTCGAGAATCTCCGTTACCACCAGGTATCCGGCAGGGTTCATGCTTATCGCCGCCATGAATCCGAGCCCTGCGGGTGCACTGAAAGACCCGGACGGCAACCTGACTGCCCCGCCCCAGCAGATTCAGCGCTACCTTTCAAAAATTTCCGGCCCGTTGCTTGACCGCATTGATATACACATCGACGTACCGAAAGTTGAAAACCGCGACCTCTTCGCGGCATCAAGCGCCGAAAACTCACTGACCATCCGCCAGCGGGTCATCGCTGCCCGAAAAATCCAGCAGGAGCGGTTTGCCGCCACAACATCGCCAAAAATCTTTACCAATGCCCAGATGAGCTCCCGCCAGATTAAATTGTACTGCCAACTCGACCGGGAGAGCGCACAAAAGCTGATGGATGCCATGAACCGCATGAACCTCTCTGCAAGGGCACACGACCGGATTCTCAAGGTAAGCCGAACCATCGCCGACCTTGACGGCTCCGAGTACATTGCCATGAAGCATCTCATTCAGGGTATTCAGTACCGCAACCTTGACCGCGATTTCTGGAGCTTCTGACCGAAGGCCCACCAAAAAAGGCAAAGAAATTGCCTGTTGACTGCCTATATTTCCGCTTCATTTTCAAATCCAGACAGATAACCAAACCATCCCACGGAGAACATCCATGAATGCAAGGGGAAAATTCCGTTACACCCTGCTGCTTGCCGGTTCACTCTGCACCGCAGCACCCTCTTTTGCCGCCGAACCTGCGGAAACCGTTGAAACTCGCATCAGCCGTCTTGAAAAGGAGTTGGCCGAGCTGAAGGCACTGGTGGGCAACAAGCCCGCTGCCGCAGCAACTGCTGACACACAAACAGCACCCGTTAAAAAAGCTGACACCGCAACTCCGGTAACGCTCTCAACAACTTCAGGCGCAAACGTGCAGTTTTACGGCTTTGCCCGTTTTGACGCATCCTATGATACAAACCCGATATCACCGGGCAATGTCGCGTTTTGGGCTCTTCCTGAAAATGGCAGAAATGACTCAGAATGGAATCTCACGGCAGGTGCCACAAGGATCGGTATGAACATCAGCGGCCCTGATACAGAAAGCCTGAAACTGTCAGGCAATATTGAATTTGATTTTCTCACCAGCGTATCAACCGAAAACAACCAGGCACCGCGCCTGCGTCACGGCTACGTCAAAGCCTACTGGCCCGCCTCCGATTTCAGCATTCTTGCCGGTCAGACCTGGGATGTGGTCTCTTCGCTGATCCCCTTTGTGGATGATCCAGCCCTTATGTGGGATGCCGGCAATATTGGTTCACGCCACCCGCAAGTACGACTCACCAAGGGATTTTCGACCGGGAACAAAGGACGCCTTGAAGTGGCGGTTGCTGCATCGAGAACAATTGGCGACAGAACAGCGTATCAAACTCTCGCTCTTCAAAATGACACCGGCAAAGATGCCGCAATCCCTTCCATTCAGGGACGCGTTGCCTTTTCCGAGCCGCTTATTGTGAAAAACCAGCCTGCGACCGTTGCCATCTCGGGCCATTATGGTCAGGAGGAGTGGGACACCAATAGCACTGGCAGTTACAAAACGCTTGACTCATGGTCGTGCAACCTTGAGCTCTCAATGCCGCTCTGCGAAAAAATCCTTCTTGCCGGCGAATATTTTACCGGTTCAAATCTTGACGATTACTTTGGAGGAATCGGGCAAGGTGTCAATAGTGCCGTAGCAAGTAATCCAAAAGAGATCCGTGCCCAAGGTGGATGGGGAGCGCTCAAATATACCATAAACCCGGTCACATCGGTCAGTCTCGGGGCAGGTGTTGATGATCCGAACGATAAAGATCTGGCTGCCGGAGCACGTTCACGAAACCAGAGCATCTTCGCCAATGTCATTACCAAAATAACGCCGAATTTTATTCTCGGGCTGCAACTTTCGGATTGGAAAACCGACTACAAAAATGCTGCTGGCAGCGATGCATTACGGGCGCAGAGCTCGCTGACCTATAAATTTTAAATCTGTACGGGCGGGGTCATCCCGCCCTTATTGTATCCACCACACAATTCCGGCAGGGTCATCCCGCCCGACATGGTGCAATAACGATTATGGCAAGGGCGGGAGAACCCGGCCCGTAACGGATTAATCAATAATGATTTCGGATGGCATGACGGCCAATATCTGCAACTGCCCCGAAGTTTCCAGCATTTGGTAAAAGGCAGCCATGGAGCTGTAGTGCCGCTGCGGGATAATCTCATGCAGCACCTGTTGTTTCACGGCAGCCGCCATTCTGGATGAGAAGCTGGCACCCTTATCCTGCAGGAGAGCCTCCAGCCAGCTTTTCTGCACCGGATAGAGCATGATTCGGGGCTTTTTTGTCATGTCCATTTTGGCAAGAAGCTCTGCAGCATGAATGGCATCAAAGAGTCCACCCATACGGTCAACCAGACCAACCTTCAAGGCGCTGCTTCCTGTCCAGACCCTGCCCCCGGCAACAGAATCTACCGCAGCAAAGCGCATTTTTCTCGAGGCGGCCACCTTTCCGACAAAGTCGTCATAAATTTCGCCTGATGCGGCTACAAACTTATTGTAGGCTTCGGGCTCAAGCGGCTTGAAGGGGGTATGGGCATCGGCGTATCGGCCACGCGTCACAACAGCACGACCGAGACCGATTTTTTCTGCAAGTCCGCTAATGTTGGGCTTCAGGGCATAGACGCCGATGGAACCGGTAATGGTGAGCGGCTGGGCATAGATGGTTTTCCCTGCAAGAGCGGCCATATAGCCACCCGAAGCCGCAACACCCGACATGGAGACGACAAGAGGTTTTTTCACTGCTGCCGAGTCGAGCATCTGCAGCATGTCAGCCGAAGCAAGTGCATCGCCGCCGGGGCTGTCAATACGCACGACAAGAGCTTTGACGGCCTTATCCTCCAGCGCCGCATCAAGCGAATTTTTCACGCTCTCCACATCGATCCCCTCACCCATCTCCCCTGCTGAATGGACAATCGTGCCGGAGAGGGTTATCACGGCAATTCGCTCACTACTCTCCGATTTTTGCGGCCATGCAACCGAAGAACGGTAGCGGACTGCACTGACAAAGGCATCATTGTCACTGCTCAGCTCCTCTCCGGTTATGTTTCTGGTCAAGGTGCGCTGCAACTCCCAGAACGAGGCGATACCGTCAACCAGCCCAAGCGTTTTGGCCTTTTTGGCCGATAACAGGGGATCATTGTTGATGAGTACCTCAAAAGAGCTGCGGCTTATACTCCTACGATTTGAGACATAATCAAGATAATCATCATAGACCTCATCAAGCAGCGCATTGATCTGCTCAAAGTACTCCTTGCTTGCTCCGGTTCTGACAAATGGCTCAATACCGCTCTTGTACTTTTTCCACTGCGCGGCCTGGACTTTAACCCCTATTTTTCCAAGCGGAGTGGTATAAAAGAGCGTTTCCGCCTTCAGGCCATCAAGCAGCAGAAAACCACCGCGCTCAACAATAATGGAGTCACATGCCGTAGCAAGAAGATAATCGGCGTCCTCGGCTGATCGCAGAAATGCGGTGACCTTTTTACCCCCTTTGCGAACCTTTTCAACAGCCGTCCGCAATTCGGCGAGCTTGGCAGGGGTTGTATGTACCCCCCGAATATCGAGAAGTACCTCCCTGACCCGCTCATCCATAGCGGCATGTTCGAGCACAAAGAGCATCTCCTGGAGAGAGAGTGACTCATGCGAAGGCAAAAAAGGGAGCGAGCTGCTTTCATTGCGAATTTCATCAATTTCGCCACTGAGAGGAACAACCAGCACAAAACGGTCGGCAATGGCGTGTGAACTGTGATAAGCCCAAAAGAGTCCGGCAATAAAAAGTGCCGCAAGAAGAGTAAGTGCAAGACAACCAACGCGAAAACAGCCCGGCCTCTTTTTTTGCATGCCCGTATCAGTGTACATATTATACATATTA
Source organism: uncultured Chlorobiaceae bacterium (assembly GCA_903840935.1). Lineage (GTDB taxonomy): Bacteria > Bacteroidota > Chlorobiia > Chlorobiales > Chlorobiaceae > Chlorobium. Next base: position 36,340 of record CAIMHT010000008.1, on the reverse strand, counting down.
TTCATAAAGAAGGCAGCTTACCTTGTGACCATGAGTAGAAGTGAGTTCCTGAAACTTTGGCTCCCTCGTGCTGCACTCGGCCGTTGCGGAAGGACAGCGCGGATGAAAGCCGCACCCGGCGGGGATATTCATAGGGCCAGGCAAATCTCCATGCAGCAGAATTCGCTCCTTTTTGCCGCCAAATTCAGGATTGGGAATGGCCGAGAGGAGCGCTCTGGTATATGGGTGTTTTGGATTGGCATAGAGTTCAGCGTAATCAGCAATTTCAACTATTTTACCAAGATACATAACAGCAACCCTGTCGGAAATGTATTCGACAACCGAAAGGTCGTGGGCAATGAACAGATAGGTCAAGCCCAGATCCCGCTGGAGATCCTTGAGCAGATTGATGATCTGCGACTGAATCGATACATCAAGCGCTGAAACAGGTTCATCACAGATAATGAATTTCGGATTGACCGCCAGTGCACGCGCAATGCCGATCCGCTGGCGCTGCCCTCCTGAAAATTCATGCGGGTAACGATTGCTGTACTCCCTGTTCAAACCAACCAGATCAAGCAACTCCTCAATCCGGCGACGGGCTGCCTCCCCCCGGGCAATGCGGTGAACCTGCAAGACCTCTCCAAGAATCTGGCGTACCGTCATACGAGGATTCAGTGAACCGAAAGGATCCTGAAAAATCATCTGCATCTCTTTGCGAAGCGCGCGAAAGTCGCGGTTGCCGATCGTGGAGATCTCACGCCCTTCAAAAGTAATGCTGCCCCTCACCACAGGATGACCAATACGAATCAGCGCACGGCCAAGAGTGGTTTTACCACAACCCGACTCGCCGACCAGTCCGAGCGTCTCACCCCGAAAAACATCGAAAGAGACACCATTAACTACCGGTATAGGAAGTGACTTGCCAATAAGCCCACCCTTTTTTCCAGGAAAATGCACCCGTAAGTCATTGACCGACAGTAACCGCCCTTGATCCTTCATTTTTGACTGAACGCTGTTTATCGTATTTTTTATTATTATACTAAAACGATCGGGAATCTCCCATAAACAAACCTTTTGCACAAGTCCCTCTTTTCCCTTGCAAACTGATCAGTTACATACCGGAACGCTCTACGTTGTTGCAACGCCACTCGGCAACCTCGAAGACATTACCCTGAGAGCCATCAGAATTTTGAAAGAATCCGGAGCAATAGCCTGTGAAGATACTCGCCGCGCATCAATTCTGCTCCGCCATTTCGATATTTCCGGCAAAAGGCTCATCAGTTACCACAACTACAATGAACCAAGGGCCATCAGCCAGATTATTGCCCTGCTTGAAGAGGGCGATGATGTAGCACTCATCACCGATGCAGGAACCCCCGTCATCAGCGATCCCGGCTATGCCCTCCTGCACGCCTTGCATGATCGCGGGCTCCAGGTTATCCCGATTCCCGGGCCAAGCGCTTTGACTGCTGCACTTTCAGCCTGTCCGCTTCCGGTCAACAACTTTTTTTTTGCAGGCTTTCTGCCGCATAAAAAAGGACGCAAAAGCCGTCTTGAATACCTCGCTGCGCTGCAAACCTCTTTTATTGTCTATGAATCACCCTTCAGAATCATGAAACTTCTCGATGAACTCAGCAACGTCATGGAGGAAGCCCAAATTTTTGTTGGACGGGAGATGACCAAAATACATGAGGAGTACCTTACAGGCACCATTGAAGAGATCCGCCAAAAACTTTCCGACGGCAAAGCACGGGGAGAGTTTGTGGTGATTGTTCACCCGCCCGGAAAAAAAACAATCAAACCAGAAGAGGACGATGCAGATCATCACTGAGCCCTGCCAGATGCAGGCAATAGCCGAAAAGCTGCGGCTCAACCGCCAGCTCATCGGCGTCGTCATGACCATGGGGGCACTGCACGAAGGGCATCTGAGCCTTGTCAAGCTTGCCCGCCAAAGCGCCGGAACTGTTATTCTCACGATTTTCGTCAACCCTTCACAGTTCGGACTTGACGAAGACCTCCACCAATACCCCAGGCCTTTCGAACAGGACGTAGCCCTTGCAAAAGCGGCAGGAGTCGATTACCTCTTTGCACCTGAAACCGAAAGCATCTACCCCAAAAACCATCAGACCACACTGGAGTGTGGTGCTCTCGGAAAAAGACTTGAAGGAGAGCGAAGGCCGGGCCATTTCAATGGCGTGGCCACCATCGTAACCAAACTCTTTCATATAACAAAACCGCACCGGGCGATTTTCGGCGAAAAGGATGCACAACAACTCGCCATTATCCGCCAGATTGTTACAGATCTTGACCTCGATATAACAATTGTGGCAGCACCCATTGTCCGCGAAGAGAGTGGACTGGCAGTAAGTTCAAGAAATATCTATCTCTCAAATCAGGAGCGCAGCGCAGCCACCATTCTTTACCAGGGAATCTGCCATGCCGAAAAATGCATTGCCGGGAAGATGAAAAACCTTCCTGCAATTGCCGCAGAGATCGAGCAGATGATAGGCTCAACACCAGGGTGCCGCCCCGATTATGTCGTTTTTGTTGATGAAGAGCGGTTTCTGCCAGCAGACACGGCGGAAGAGGAAAAAGAGTATCGCCTGCTTCTCGCGGCCTGGTGCGGAACGGTACGCCTTATCGATAACAGTAAATTCCGGGCATGACGGGAGCCTGAGATGAGGTTACCGGAAGAGATTTTTTTGTGTTATATTTCAAGACTTGTTCATTGCCTAAAAACAACCGGACAACATTTTTATCACTTACTATCACACGATCTCCATGATTATCAACAAAGAAATTGATCTTGGCCAAGGCAAGGTTATCTCGATTGAAACCGGAAAAATGGCAAAACAGGCCGACGGCGCTGTCGTTGTCCGCCTTGGCGACACGATGGTCATTGCAACGGTTGTTTCAAGTAAAAAAACACCACCACCCAATCAAGACTACTTTCCCCTTCAGGTTGAATACCGCGAAAAATATTCGGCTGCCGGCAAATTCCCAGGAGGTTTTTTCAAGCGTGAAAGCCGTCCCTCCGAAAAAGAGATTCTTTCAGCTCGACTGATCGACCGCGCACTTCGCCCGCTCTTTCCTGACGGCTACCTCTATGAAACACAGATCATTGTAACCGTGATCTCTTCTGACCAGATCAATGACGGCGACGTCCTCGGTGGTCTGGCAGCATCAACAGCTATCATGGTCTCCGATATTCCTTTCCACAACCCGATGTCTGAAGTGCGGGTAGGCAGAATCAACGGGCTCTTTATCATCAACCCCGATATCAACGAACTGGCCAGCAGCGACCTTGACATCTGTATCGGTGGCACAGCAGATACCATCTGCATGCTTGAGGGTGAGATGAAAGAGATTTCCGAGGCTGAGATGGTTGACGCCATCAAGTTCGGTCACACAGCCATCCGCAAACTCTGTGCACTCCAAAAGGAGATTGCAGCAGAAGTGGCAAAACCGGAACGCGCCTTTGCACCGACGCTCATTCCGGCAGATCTCACCGAAGTTGTCCGGGGACTTTGCGAAAGCCGTCTCAAGGAACTCGCTTACACCCCGCTCCAGAAGGAAGAACGCGCAGACCAGACCGCCCACATCTATCGTGAAACCATAGAGGCGACGATTGAACACTTCAAGGAGACAATCAGCAGCGAGGATATCGCCGCCGATCCGTCAAAAGCACTCTGCCTTAACCAGCACATCATCGATGAACAGATCCATGCCGTCGAAAAGAGGATGATGCGCCACATGATTCTTGACGACGCAAAACGCCTTGACGGCCGCGCCCTTGACCAGGTACGCCCGATCAGCATCGAACTTGGCATCATCCCGAGAGCTCACGGTTCAGCCCTCTTCACCAGGGGAGAGACCCAGGCACTGGTCACTATCACGCTCGGCACCAAAAAAGATGCCCAGTCCGTTGATACCCTGACCAGCAGTGCCGACAAAAGATTCTATCTCCACTACAACTTCCCTCCCTTCAGCGTCGGTGAATGCGGACGCCTTGGAAGTATCGGGCGCCGCGAAATCGGGCATGGCAACCTTGCAGAGCGCTCCATCAAAATGGTTGCTCCGACCGAGGAGGAGTTCCCCTACACCATCCGTATCGTTTCAGACATTCTTGAGTCAAACGGCTCATCATCAATGGCTTCGGTATGCGGCGGAACGCTTGCCCTGATGGATGGTGGTGTACCCCTCAAAAAACCGGTATCCGGCATCGCCATGGGACTGATCAAGGAGGGAGCCTCTTATGCTGTGCTCTCCGATATTCTGGGTAATGAAGATCACCTTGGAGATATGGATTTCAAGGTATCGGGCACCCGGGACGGTATTACCGCCTGCCAGATGGATATCAAGATTGACGGGCTCGACTATCATATCCTCGAAACCGCCCTTGAACAGGCACGCAGGGGCCGCCTCCACATTCTCGACGAAATGGAAAAAGCGATCCCCTCAACCCGCCAGGAACTTGCGAACTTTGCACCAAAACTGACAACCATCAAGGTACCGGTTGACTGTATCGGCATGATTATCGGCAAGGGTGGAGAGACCATCCGCAGCATTACAGAAGAGACCGGAGCAGAAATCAACATTGAAGATGACGGCACCGTCACCATCGCATGCTCCACCAGTGAAGGCACAAACGCCGCACTTGCCACAATAAAAAGTCTTACAGCCAAACCTGAGGTAGGCACGATTTATATTGGGAAGGTGCGAGACATTCGTGATGAACTCGGTGCTTTTGTGGAATTCCTTCCCAAAACTGACGGTCTGGTACACATCTCCGAGATATCAAGCACAAGAGTGACAAAAGTGAGCGATCACCTGAAAATTGGAGAGAAAGTAAAGGTCAAGCTGGTGGATGTCCGCAAAGATCCCCGTACCGGAAAAACCAAGTTTGCCCTTTCTATAAAAGCAGTTGAACAGGATGCCGCGAAAGAAAGCAGCACAGAAAACAACTGAATGACGACAAGAGTCAAAAAGCAGTGCAGTTAAAGCTGTACTGCTTTTTTTTTAATTATACGGATACAACTCTCATTGATCAATACACCATGAGGTACGATTTTTCAAAAACAGAAGCGAAATGGCAGGCCCGATGGCAGAAGGAGAATACCTTTTCAACCAGTGAAGAGAGCGGCAAGCCAAAATACTATGTACTCGACATGTTTCCCTACCCCAGCGGCACCGGGCTCCATGTCGGCCATCTTGAAGGGTATACCGCTTCAGATATCATCGCTCGTTACAAACGGAGTTGCGGCTACAATGTGCTCCACCCGATGGGATGGGACGCCTTTGGACTGCCCGCTGAACAGTTTGCCATCAAGACAGGAACACACCCGAAAACCACAACCGAAGAAAATATCCGGAGCTTCAAGGGCACCCTTCAAGCCATGGGCTTCTCCTACGACTGGTCGAGGGAGATTAACACCACCGACCCCCGCTATTTCAAATGGACACAGTGGATTTTTCTCAAGCTCTATGAGCGTGGACTGGCCTATATGTCGGAAGTGGACGTCAACTGGTGCGAAGAGCTCAAGACCGTTCTGGCAAATGAGGAGGTTGATGAAAAAATTGCTGACGGCTACACCGTTGTCCGTCGCCCCTTGCGGCAGTGGGTGCTGAAAATTACCGCTTATGCCGACCGCCTGCTTGCCGACCTTGATGACGTCGATTGGCCGGAAAATGTCAAACAGATGCAGCGCAACTGGATTGGCCGCTCGGAAGGCGTCGAAATTGACTTTGAACTCCGCTGTCACGACAAAAAACTAAGAGTCTATACGACAAGGCCCGACACGCTTTTCGGAGCAACCTACCTTGTTATTTCACCAGAGCATCCGCTTGCAGAAAAGCTTGCCACCGCCGGACAGTTGGTTGCAGTGAAAAATTATATCAGCCAAGCCAGGCTGAAAACAGAGCTTGAGCGAACGGGCCTGCAAAAAGAAAAAAGCGGCGTTTTTACCGGGTCTTATGCCATAAACCCTGCAACAGGCGAACCCCTTCCTGTCTGGATTTCCGACTTTGTCCTGACCAGTTACGGAACAGGTGCCATCATGTCAGTCCCGGCACATGACAGCCGCGACTGGGAGTTTGCCAGGCAATACCATCTCCCCATCATTGAGGTGGTCAAAAGCCCGCATGATGTTCAGGAGAAAGTTTTTGAAGGGAAGGATAGCTTTCCGGTCAACTCCTCAAACGATGAAATATCACTCAACGGCCTTCCGTTCAATGAAGCTTTTGAGCGTATGGCTACATGGCTTGAGACAAAGAAAGTTGGCCAGAGAAAGGTCAACTACAAGCTCCGCGACTGGATATTCAGCCGCCAGCGTTACTGGGGAGAACCGATTCCGATCAAGCATTACCTGGATGGCACCCTTCGCACGGAAACCGATCTGCCGCTCTCTCTTCCTGACGTAGAGGCTTATCATCCATCCGCAACCGGGGAATCGCCCCTTGCCAACATTCCACACTGGCTCTATGGAAACGATGAGCACGGAGCATTCCGACGCGAAACCAACACCATGCCACAATGGGCGGGAAGCTGCTGGTACTACCTCCGCTTCATCGATCCTGAAAACAGCAACCAGTTGATCGACGCGGAAAAAGAGCGCTACTGGATGAACGTCGATCTCTATATCGGCGGCGCTGAACATGCCGTCCTTCACCTGCTCTATGCACGCTTCTGGCACAAGGTACTCTTTGACCTCGGCGTCGTCAGCACGAGAGAGCCATTCAAAAAGCTCTTCAACCAGGGGATGATTCTTGGTGAAGACAATGAAAAAATGTCGAAATCGCGCGGCAACGTCATACCGGCAGACCACGTCCTTCAGCGATACGGAGCCGATGCGGTGCGTCTCTATGAGATGTTTTTGGGCCCTCTTGAACAGGTCAAACCCTGGAACACCAACGGAATTGAAGGCATAAGCCGTTTTCTGTCGAAAGTGTGGCGACTGGTCTATCCAGAGCATGAGGGCTCGGCAAAGCGGCTTTCACTGGATGCCATGCCGGAAGAACTGCTGCGACGTATGCATAAAACCATTAAGAAGGTTGGTGAAGACACGGAGCTGCTCAAATTCAATACGGCCATTTCAGAAATGATGGTCTTTGTCAACGAACTGCACAAGGCTGGCTGCACAAACCGTACGGCCGTTGAAGCGCTGCTCACTCTGCTTGCACCCTACGCGCCCCATATCACTGAAGAACTCTGGGAAAGCATCGGCCACACCGAGTCCATCAGTCTGGCATCCTTTCCCGCTTTTGATCAAAAACTTGTCGAAGAGAGCGAGTTGACCATTGCCGTGCAGATCAACGGAAAACTGAGAGGCACCTTTCCTGCACCGACCAAAAGTCCTAAAGAGTTTCTTCTCCAAGAGGCAAAAAGGGTTGAATCGATAGGTAAATTTATTGAAGGCCAAACAATTCTTCGGGAAATTGTTGTTCTTGACAAGCTGGTCAACTTTGTTGTAAAACAAGGGTAAAGAAGGATATTATAGGCCGTAATTATTGCCGGAGAGAATTTTTTTATGTAAAATTCACGCAGAGCGCATAAAACTGACTCTCCGGCTTTTAATCTCCGTTGCAACAAGTTATTTTCCACGTTCCCGAAGCCCTGTAATGGGGCGAAGTATCCTTTTTTTTAACACATAAAACATGGGTATCAATGGCTACAGACGAAACAACAACCAACGCACAGCACTCCGTTACAAACCCTTCGGCAGAAGTATCAATCAGCTCTGTTATGTCTGAAAAGCGGAAATTTCCGCCACCGGCAGAGTTTGCAGCCAATGCCCATGTCTCCTCCATGGAAGAGTATGAGAAACTTTATGCTGCAGCCGAAGCTGATCCAGATGCCTACTGGGGTAGCATTGCTGAAAAATTTCACTGGTTCAAGAAGTGGGATAGCGTTCTGGAGTGGAATTCTCCTTTTGCAAAATGGTTTAACGGCGGAAAAACCAATATCTGCTACAATGCCCTCGATGTCCATGTCAACAGTTGGAGAAAGAACAAGGCGGCCATTATCTGGGAAGGGGAAGAGGGTAATCAGCGGGTTCTGACCTACGGCGAACTGCACCGCCAGGTCAGCAAGTTTGCAAACGTGCTGAAAATCGCCGGGATCAAGCCTGGCGACAGGGTTGCGATCTACATGGGCATGGTTCCTGAACTGGTTATCGCCGTTCTCGCCTGTGCACGAGTTGGAGCTGTCCATAATGTTATTTTTGCAGGGTTCTCGGCTCACGCCATTACCGAGCGCGTCAATGATTCTCGCGCCAAGATGGTCATCTGCGCAGATGGCACAAGACGCCGCGGCGGTTCCATTAACCTGAAAAATATTGTTGATGAAGCCATCGTCAATACCCCCTCTATTCGAAGTGTAATCGTTCTGAAGGTTACCGCTGAAAAAATCAATATGCATGATGGCATGGATCATTGGTGGCATGATCTCATGGGCCTTGCCAGTGATGAATCCGAACCGGCAGAACTCGATGCAGAACATCCGCTCTTCGTGCTCTATACCAGCGGTTCCACCGGGAAACCAAAAGGGATCCTGCACACGACCGCCGGATACATGGTTCATGCAGCAAACTCATTCAAATACGTCTTTGATATCAAGGACGAAGACATCTACTTCTGTACGGCAGATGTCGGCTGGATCACCGGTCACAGCTACATGGTCTACGGGCCTCTGCTTAACGGCGCAACGGTGCTGATGTATGAAGGCGCACCAAACTATCCTCAGTGGGATCGCTTCTGGGATATCATCAACCGCCATAAAGTCACCATCTTCTATACTGCACCGACCGCTATCCGCGCCTTTATCCGCGCAGGAAATGAATGGGTCACCAAACATAACCTCAGCTCGCTTCGCCTGCTTGGCACTGTTGGTGAACCAATCAACCCTGAAGCATGGATGTGGTACCACAAGGTGGTTGGACAGGAAAAATGTCCAATTGTCGATACCTGGTGGCAGACAGAGACCGGCGGCATCATGGTCTCTCCGCTTCCGGGCGCAACCCCCACAAAACCCGGCACGGCCACTCGCCCACTGCCAGGCATCATGGTTGACGTTGTCCATAAAGACGGCACCCCGTGCGCAGCCAACGAAGGCGGATACCTCGTCATCAAAAAGCCATGGCCCTCCATGCTCCGTACCATCTACGGCGACGACGCACGGTACGCAAAAACCTACTGGTCGGACTTCAACGACATGTACTTTACCGGTGATGGTGCACGCAAGGATGAGGACGGCTATATCTGGATCATGGGACGTGTTGATGATGTGGTAAACGTTTCCGGTCATCGCCTCGGCACCAGTGAGGTCGAAAGCGCACTGGTTTCGCACGAAGCGGTTGCAGAAGCTGCCGTTGTCAGTCGTCCCGATGAACTGAAAGGCAATGCCCTCGTAGCCTTCGTTACACTGAAAGATGAATATGTCGGCGACATGACGCTCCGTGAAGCGCTACGCAACCACGTTGCCAAGGAGATCGGACCGATTGCCAAGCCAGATGAAATCAGATGGGCCAAAGGTCTTCCGAAAACCCGTAGCGGCAAAATCATGCGCCGCCTCCTTCGTGAACTTGCCACAAGCAATGAAATCAAGGGAGATGTCACCACACTTGAAGATTTCGGTGTTCTTGAAAACCTTCGTGATCAGGAAAACGACTAAGCCTCAGCACTTTCGATCAGAACCCGAAGTAAAGCCGAAAAAGCGCAGCACCAACTGCGCTTTTTCGGCTTTTATTTTCATTTCAACCCCTGCCTTTCAGATGAGACCGAGCAACCACCTTGCACGACTCAATTGAGCTGCCAGATCGTAAAATTCAGAAAAGAGGCAAAACTCACCCAGAGAATATAGGGAACCAGCAGATTACCTGCCAAGGGAGAAATTGCCCTGAATTTCACGATGGTCAGTACAATCGCCAGCCAGAGTGGAACAATCACAACCAGGGCAAGCAATGGAGAGTGCAGTCCGAAAAATACGGCCGACCACCCAAGATTCAACAGCAGTTGAACGCCAAATACAATAACAGCACCCTGAATCTTCGTTTGTTCAGACTTCTGCTGAACAACAAGATAGAGGGTAATGCCCATGAGAAGAAAGAGCAGACTCCAGGCCGGGGGAAATAGCCAGTCAGGCGGGTTCCATGAAGGTTTATGGAGCACAGAATAATACCACTCAGAACCAGGAAGAGGCGTAAAGTAACTGCCTGCAAAGGCAAACACGAAACACAAGCCTATACAGAGAGCAAGCTTCGGAATAGCAAGTTTCATTATTATCCTAATTAAGGTTATCAAACAAGAATATCACTATAACGTAAAGAACAAAGAGATCTTACCGATAATTCCCCATAAGAGCATGAAATAGATCCCTTAGGAGAACGACAGGATCCATAGGGACTCTTTATGAGAAATGTTATATTATCCGCCACTTAAATATTTATCTACCAGTTGCATGGGAAAACAAAGTAACGAGCTGCAGACGGCTATCAAAGCGGCTTATGCTGCTGGAGCAATCACCCTTGAAAAATTCGGAGAACTTACTCATTCTGAAATCAAGCCAAAAGATTTCAAGGATTTTGTCACAGACGTCGACAATGCCTGTGAAGCAGCAATCAGCTCAATAATCACCGAAAGTTTTCCCGAAGACAGCATGCTCTGCGAAGAGGGCACGCTAATCAACGGCACGTCAGGAAGAACCTGGATTGTCGATCCTCTTGATGGAACGCTTAACTTTATACACTCTTTTCCCGTTTTCTCAATAAGCATTGCGCTGAAAGATGGCAATAATGACCTGCTCACCGGTGTTGTCTATCAACCCGTCCTGAAAGAACTCTTTACCGCTGAACGAGGCGGAGGCGCTTACCTGAACGGCAAACAGATCTCAATATCATCTCGCACTGAGAAAGAGAGTTTCCTCATGGGAACCGGCCTTCCGTTCAAGGAGTATCACTACCTGGAATCGTACATCAATATGCTGAAAGAGGTGATTCACGATTCTGCCGGTATCCGGCGTGCAGGCTCGGCGGCCCTTGATCTTGCCTATACCGCATGCGGCCGCTTTGACGGCTTCTGGGAATACAAGCTCTTTCCATGGGATTTTGCTGCAGGTGTACTGCTTGTCCGTGAAGCTGGAGGAACAGTCACCGATTTTTCGGGTGAGCCAGATGTTTTTCAGCGGCAAAGCATTATTGCCGGCAACAACACAACCCATCCCCTTCTGCTTGAAAAAGCACTGAAACACTTTACGGCAGTAATATCTTGACAAAAGGAATTTCGTGGTACGCCTGATTTGAACAGGAAATGGTTCTTTATTATCTTTAAGGTCAGTATTTTTTCTTCATAACAATTTGCCTTCATTTCCTGTACGGTTCAAGCCCGGCCAGGAGCAACGCGATTCCACTATGCTCATTCATCAGCGTACGCTTCAAAAAGAAGCTTCTCTCTGGGGTACCGGACTGCACACCGGCAAAGAGTGCATGATCACCTTTAAACCGGCACCGGCCAACTATGGATATCGGTTTGTACGTACCGATATTGATAACAGCCCGGAAATACCCGCCCTGATTGAAAATGTCGTTGATGTCCTGCGGGGTACCACCATTGCACTCGACGGTGTGAAAATTCATACCACTGAACACGTTCTTGGTGCTCTTTACGGTCTCCAGATCGATAACTGCCGGATCGAAATGAGCGGACCGGAACCTCCGGTCATGGACGGAAGCTCGCACCCTTTTGCCGAAGCACTCCTCGAAGCCGGTTTCCAGGAGCAGGATGAGCCGAAAAATTACCTGGTCATTGATGACACCATTGAATACCATGATGCGGAAAATGGCGTCGATATTGTAGCGCTGCCTCTCGACAGCTTCAGGATAACCGTCATGGTGGATTACAAAAATCCGGCACTCGGCTCACAGCACTCAGGCCTTTTTGACCTTGACAAAGAATTTTTCAAAGATTTCTCATCCTCCAGAACCTTCTGTTTCCTTAGCGAAGTTGAGGCACTTGCAAACCAGGGCATCATCAAGGGTGGCGATATAAACAACGCCATTGTCATTATCGATAAAGCCATGAAGCAAGAGGAGCTTGCGGAACTTAGCCAAAAACTCGGTCTGGAGAGCCAAAATCTTGTGCTTGGTGAAAACGGTATCCTCAACAACCGCGAACTGCGCTTCAAGAATGAACCTGCACGCCATAAACTGCTCGACCTTCTCGGCGATATTGCACTCCTCGGTATGCCACTCAAGGCCCAGGTGCTCGGTGCCCGTCCCGGTCATGCTTCGAATGTAGAATTCGTCAAGCAACTTAAAAAATATGCCGACCGCAACAAGCTTGCCCGACAGTACCAGCACGAGAAAAAAGCGGGAGTAATTTTTGACATCAATGCGATTCAAAAGATCCTCCCTCACCGCTACCCTTTCCTTTTGATCGACAAGATTGTGGAGTTCAAACTTGACGAAAAAATTGTATCAATCAAAAACGTCACCATAAACGAACCCTTCTTCCAGGGCCATTTTCCCGGAAATCCTATTATGCCAGGCGTTCTCATTCTTGAAGCCATGGCTCAGACCGGCGGCATCATGATGCTCAACGGCAACGACAATATCAAGGAGAGCGTTGTCTACTTCATGGGTATCGACAAGGCCCGCTTCCGCAAACCGGTGCTTCCAGGCGATACACTGGTCATTGAAGCAACCTTGACAAACAAGCGCAGAAACGTCTGCCAGTTTGACGCAAAAGCCTATGTAAGAGGCGAACTTGTCTGCGAAGCATCCCTTATGGCAACGGTTGCTCCGAAAAACAAGTAAAAGAGCATCGTCAGAAACAGAGAAACGCCCGGCCTATCAAAAGACGGGCGTTTCTCTGTTTTTAACCGCAATAAAAGAGCTTGCAAAAAGCTGCCCGAAAAGCCCATTCAACAATCCATCAACAAGTTATCAACATTCCAAAATCAACAAAACGCGACACATTAACACATTTAATTGCTTATATAAAAGAAACTTATAAACAAATACCCTCAAAACTTATGCTACGGCAACAAAGTTATCCATATCGAAGATGGCACTGATTGATCTCAAAAAAACAGTGCGTAACAAAAAAAATAACAAGAGAAAAAACTCCTTCAGAGAGAGGAATCGGTGCATCGAAACTCAGGCCTTGAACTCCAGCCCTTTATGAATTTTGAGAAATCTCATGCAATAGAGGAAGAAGGAGTAGAGAAGCATGACGGTAGAAAGGTACAAAAAAAACTCCTTCACCGGATAATGCTTAAAAAATGGATGAGGCCAGACCATTGCGATAAACATCATAGAGACAAATCCCACCGCCCATTTTCCCGGCCAGAGTGATGTCGTTACAACAGAATGACGAAATTTGACATACCCTGCTCCGACAAAAATCAGGATATCACGAAGTACGGCAAAAAGCACAAACCACAACGGAAGCTGACCCATCCAGAGAAAATAGAGTGCTACACTGGCAAGGCAAAGTTTGTCGGCAAGAGGATCAAGAATTTTACCCATTTCTGAAACCTCGTTCGTCCATCGAGCCGCCTGGCCGTCGAACCAGTCAGTCAGAACAGCCACAATCATAATGACAATTGCTATGTCAAGACGACCGGTATGAAAATAGTAGAGAAACCAGGGAATCAAGAGTATTCTCAGAAAACTGAGACAATTCGGGAGATTAAATATACGACCTTCCACAGTTTTGCAATTTAGTATTGAGTCACCGACACTCTTTTTAACACGGAGGAACTCCCCCTCTTCGAAGGTCGAAAACTACCGGATAACCATATCAGGGGATGCCTGGACAAACTTCGACCAGTTGCTCCCCCCTTTCCAGCTCTTTCCAAACTGCCGGAGATGCTCCGGGCGTTCACCTCTCAGCAGATCGCACAACGCGATACCAAGAGCATCAGTCACATCGAATGGCTCGGGAATCGGAGTAAGGGCAAGTACCCTTGCAACCATAGACGCTACCTGCTCCTTGCTTGCCGCCCCCTTTCCGGTCACTGCCAGCTTTACCTCACGAGGAGCATACTCGTGCAACAGAAGCTTCCGGTTCATCGCAAGGGCAATAATTGCCCCCCTCACCTGACCAAGTTTCAGTGCCGACTGCACGTTCCTGCTCAGAAAAGCAGTTTCAAGAGCAACGCGCCCAGGCCGGAAATCAGCAATAACCTCCTCAAGCTCCTTGTAAATCTGGCCGATCCTCTCGGCATGAGTGCTACGGGGGTGCAACCTGATAACGCCCGATGCAAGAACAGCAAAACCCGCGCCACTATGACGAATAACACCATAGCCAGTAAACCGGCTTCCAGGATCAATCCCCAGAACAACCACCATCTACTCGTTTAAACTGCTCATTGCACTCTCGCTGAGCTCCATATTGGAATAGACCGCCTGCACATCATCATTGCTTTCAAACGCATCGATCAGCTTGATCACTTTGCGGGCATCGTCAGCTTCAAGCACAATATAATTTTCCGGCACAAGATCAATTTTTGCATTCTCATACTTGATCCCTGACTCGTCAAGCACTTTTTTGACCCGTTCAAGATCCTTGACGTCAGTTGTAATCGTAAAATAGTTTTCATCATCGATGCCAAGATCTTCAAGACCTGCATCAAGAAGAAGTTCCATAAGTTGATCCTCACCGGAAGCCGAACGGGGAACATCAAGAGATCCCTTTCGCTGGAACATCCAGGAAACACTGCCACTTTCACCAAGAGAGCCATTGTTACGACTCATGATGTGACGGATATCGGCAACCGTACGGTTACGGTTATCCGTTGCCGTCTCAATAATCAGCGCAATCCCTGCAGGACCATACCCCTCGTAGGTTATCTCATCCCAGGTCACACCATCAAGCTCGCCTGTTCCCTTCTTGACCGCACGCTGGATATTCTCCATCGGCATGGAATTATCCCTTGCCGTATCAATCGCAAGTCGGAGACGGGGATTGCCCGAAGGATCACCGCCACCCATTTTAGCCGCAATGGTAATCTCCTTAACCAGTTTGGTGAACAAACTGCCCCGTTTCTGATCGGTTACCGCCTTTTTTCTCTTAATGGTTGCCCATTTACTGTGTCCTGACATAATAAAAAATGGTGATTTATTATTCCCTTCAAACGTCTGCCTATGATAATAGATTTATTTTCTTTAAATAAAATCAAATCTGACTGCATTCGTGCAAGTTACCAACAAGAAAAAACAATGACAAACGTAATGACCGCCTATCAGGGTGAACCTGGAGCTTACAGTGAAATCGCCGCGCTTCGAATCGGAGAGCCAAAACCCTTTGAATCATTTGACGAAGTTTTTGCTGCCGTTGAAAACCACGAAGTCAATTATGCCGTCATCCCCATAGAAAATTCACTGGGAGGCAGCATTCATCACAACTATGACCTTCTGCTTCAACATCCGGTCACGATTGTGGCAGAAACCTTTGTCAAAGTGAAGCACTGTCTGCTCGGCACTCCCGGCTCATCAATACAAAATGCACTGAAGGTACTCTCCCACCCACAGGCATTGGCCCAGTGCCGAAACTTTTTTGCCACTCACCAGCATCTCAAGGCTGAAGTGGCCTACGATACAGCCGGCAGTGCGAAAATGATCGCTGCCGAGCAGAATGCAACAAAGCTTGCCATAGCCTCAAAAAGGGCCGCCGAACTCTATGGGCTTGAAATCCTGCAGGAAAACCTTGCTGATGAAGAGTGGAATATCACCCGTTTTTTCTGCATTACCCATGCAATCAATCCAGAACCCCTGCCACTTGAAACAACACTGGAGAGCCGTCAACACAAGACCTCCATCGTATTCACGCTCCCCAATGAACCAGGCTCACTTTTCAAGGCACTGGCTACTTTTGCCCTGCGAGATATTGATCTGACAAAAATAGAATCGAGGCCGTTCAGGAAAAAAGCCTTTGAATATCTCTTTTATGTCGATTGTATCGGCGACCAGCATGACCGGAACATCCACAATGCCCTTTGCCACCTCCGTGAATTTGCCACCATGGTCAACGTCCTTGGAAGTTATGGAGTAGTTGCGGAATGAAGCACCGACAGCTCGATTTTTTTTCTCCCGCTGCAATAGAAAAAAAACCTGAAGAAGCGGCAGCGCTCATAGAAAAACCATCACTCTTTCTGCTTGACGGCATGGCCATCGTCTACCGGGCCTTTTTTGCCCTGCAACGGGCAAACATGACAAACCGGGACGGAATGCCCACCGGGGCGATCTACGGCTTTACTTCCGCAATGCTGAAAATCTTTGAAACCTTTAAACCCAATTACCTCGCAGCGGTATTTGACAGCAAGGAAAAGACCTTTCGGCACGATCTTTATCCTCTATACAAGGCCAATCGACCTTCACCGCCAGAAGATCTCATCATGCAGCTTGACGCCATCTTCGAGCTCCTTGAAGCCTTCGACATTCCACTCATCAAAGCTCCAGGATACGAAGCAGACGATCTCATCGGCACCGCCTCGCATAAATTTGCACAAACATGCCAAATCTACATTGTCACTCCCGACAAGGATCTTGCCCAACTGGTGCATGAAGGGGTACAAATCCTCAAACCCGGCATTAACCACAATGAGCTTGAGCTGCTTGGAAAAAAGGAGATTATCCAGCAATTTGGTGTTCCACCGGAGCTCTTCACCCAGTTTCTGACCCTCACCGGTGATACCTCAGACAATATTCCCGGTGCAAAAGGAATTGGTCCAAAAACCGCAGTCTCCCTGCTTGGCAAATATGGCTCCCTGCAGAATATCTATGCGCACCTCGACGACATCTCCCCCAAAAACCGCCACAGCCTCCAGGAATTTCAACCAACGCTCGACCTGATAACAAAACTGGTCACCATACGTACCGACCTGCAGATTGATGTGACACTGAAAGAACTTGCTTGCGCCTTACCAGACCCGGCAAAACTTTTTCCGCTGCTGCAAAAACTCGGTCTTAAAACCGTTGCCTCAAGAGTATCATCACTTTTCGGAGAACTTCCGCGAAATCCCTCAGCAAAAGCGCCACTCCCTGAAGAATCAGCCGATCATCGTGAAAACCAGCTATCCGCCCTTCGATCCCCGCAAGAGGGAGCGGACTATGCTCGCGTCGATACACAGGAAAAATTACAGGAACTTATGGAGTCGCTCCAGGGAGCCCGACGCATCGCCGTCGATACTGAAACCACCAGTCTTGATACTTTTGAAGCCGAACTGGCCGGTATCTCGATCTGCAAAGAGGCCGGAGCGGCGCGATTCATCTCTTTTGCCAAAAGCACACTTCACCGCGAAACAACGCTCAAACTCCTCAAACCGCTGCTTGAAAATGCATCTCTGCCAAAAACCGGCCAGAATCTCAAATACGACATTCTCGTCCTGAAAAAATATGGCATAGAGCTCTCTCCTGTTGGATTCGACACCATGCTTGCCAGCTATGTACTCAACCCGGATGAGCGCCACAATCTCGATGACCTGGCGGCCCACTATCTCGGATATCAGACAACAACCTTCGATGAACTGGTTGGAACAGGAAAAACAAAACAGCATATCTTTGAGGTAGAACCAGAAAAACTCTCTGACTATGCTTGCCAGGATGCCGATCTCGCCCTTCAGCTTGAGGAAATGTTCCGCAAAAAACTGGACCATGAAAAAGAGCTGCTCTGGCTCTGCGAAAACATTGAATTCCCGCTGGTATCACTCCTTGCCGCAATGGAATATGAAGGCGTCTGTATTGACACCGCCCATCTTGAAAAAGCCTCTGAAAAAGCAAAAATTGAGCTCGAACGGCTGACAGAAAAAATATATACTGCCGCAGGCTCCCTCTTCAACATCGACTCTCCGAAACAGCTTGCCCATATCCTCTTCACTGTTCTTGGCATTCCACCCAAAAAAGCGACAAAAACAGGCTACTCAACCAATGTCGAAGTACTTGAAGAACTGGCTGTGCTCTATCCCATTGCACGTGACCTCCTCGAATACAGAAGCCTCCAGAAACTCACAAGCACCTATATCGACGCATTACCAAAAATGGTCAACCCCTTGACAGGAAGGCTTCACACCTCTTTCAATCAATATGTCACGGCAACAGGTCGTCTCTCATCATCTAAACCGAATCTGCAGAACATTCCCATACGCACAGCACTCGGAAAAGAGATCCGTAAAGCATTCATCCCGTCATCACCAGAGAAATGGCTTCTCTCGGCCGATTATTCCCAAATTGAGCTGAGAATTGCCGCTGAAATCTCCAAAGACCCCCAGCTCCTCACAGCATTTCAAAACGGCGAAGACATTCACACCGCAACTGCAAAGGTGATTTTCGACTCCAACGAAATTAGCGGCGATATGCGACGCAAGGCAAAAGAGGTGAATTTCGGAGTCCTTTACGGCATCATGCCTTTTGGCCTCGCACGAAGACTCAATATCACACAAAAAGAGGCCAAGGCGATTATTGACACCTACATATCGAAGTATCCAAAACTTTTCGAAGCATTGCAGGGTATTATTGAAACCGGAAGGGAGAAAGGGTATGTCTCAACCATCCTTGGACGTCGCCGTTACCTTGCTGACCTCAACAGCCGGAATACAAACCTGAAAAAAGCAGCCGAAAGGGCTGCCATGAATACGCCAATTCAGGGCACAGCCGCCGACATCATCAAATGTGCCATGAACCTCTGCAGCACCAGAATGCACCATCACAACATGAGGTCCGTCATGATTCTCCAGGTGCATGACGAACTGCTCTTTGAAACAACTGATGCAGAAAAAGAGCAGCTTTCAGCACTTGTTGAACAAGCAATGATTGATGCTGCAACAACTTGCGGTCTAAATAACGTTCCGGTACTGGTCGATACCGGTATTGGAAAAAACTGGCTCGAAGCCCACTAATCATTGACTTATAAAAAAAAGTTTATTTATATTTGACCATTGAAAGCATTCCTGTTCAGACCAACAATCCCCGATATCCTATGACTTCGCACAATCGGTTTATGGCTCCATCTGAATACGGCAATAAAGTGAGAACATTTTTCTTTGCGCACCTCCCAGCGAAGGCGCTTTTTCTCTCTTTTACCCTGCTTTCATCATTTTTATGGGTACCTGAAGCACTTCTTGCTGAAGAAAAGAATCCTGTTGAGGCCAAAAACACCGCTCAGGAAAACACCACTGAAGGACTGCTTGCAAATACCGAAAAAATGATTGAGCAGTTGATATTGCAGATAGAGGCACAGAAAAACAGCACATCTGAATCCGCAGAACTCACTGAAAACCCCAATCCAGCCCCCTTCTTTTCCTGTATTCCAAACATCAAGCCGCTCATCGGCTCAATTACCAGCGCTTTTGGACGCAGGCTGCACCCTGTCTATAATGTTACTCTTTTTCACTCCGGTATTGATTTTGCCGCCTCAGAGGGAACACGGGTACATTCGACTGGTGACGGAATTGTCGCCTTTTCAGGATATGACAAAGGGTATGGACAAAAAATAACCATCAATCACGGATACGGCTTTAAAACCGTCTATGCCCATCTCTCGAAATCACTGGTCCGCCAGGGACAGAAAGTCACCCGCGGAGAAATCATTGCGCTTTCTGGAAACACCGGTGTTTCGACCGGCCCGCATTTGCACTACGAAGTACAAAAAGACAACGTACAAGTCAACCCGACCGCTTATTTCTTTGATCAAAACAATCCGGACAAGTTCATCACAACACAAAAAACTTTACCGGCACCAAGCGGCAATAACTCGTAACCTGAAAAACTCAATCAACGTAGTATGTACTGGAATTTAGATCTTGCCCGTCATATAGCTGATGCTCCATGGCCTGTAACAAAAGATGAACTTATTAATTACGCAACAAGGAGCGGTGCTCCCCAACAGGTGATCGACAACCTGCTCGACCTTCCTGACAGCGATGATATGTATGAAAGTCTTGACGAAGTATGGCCTGACTATCCGACCGACGAAGACTTTGGCTACGGAGATGAGGAACCATTAACATAGCACAAAACGGGATTCATGCTTGGCAAAAGCGTTTGCTCTTATCGTTTTTCTTCTGCTCTGTGCTTATCCGGCACATGGCCGTTCTGCTGACGCAGGGAAGAAAGAAACTGACGCATCGCCCTATGTAAGCAAAATCCACTTCAGCGGTAATAAGGCGATCAGTGAAGAAGAACTCCGTCTGATCATTTCAACCTCCGAACAGCGCTCCTTTCTTGGGCTCGGCCTTTTCGGAGGATCCGCCAAACCCTTTAATTCAGAGGAATTTGACAAAGATATCTTCCTCATCAAGAAGCTTTACACCTATAAAGGCTATTTTTTCGCTGGCGTGGACACCACCATTACCCGAAAAACAGCTCAGCGCAAGGTAACCCTCAACATCAATATCCATGAAAATGAGCCATCAAGGGTCGGCTTCGTCACCTATGAAGGGCTTGACAATATTGCGGCAGAACTCAAAACAGAGTATCTCACAAAAAAAAGGCTGAACGTCAATGATATTTTTTCCGTTGACCGACTGATTGAAGAACGGGATCGAACTATCTCATTTTTCAGGGAGTATGGTTTTGCCTTTTTTCATCAAGACAGTATCCGAATCAAAATTGATACCGTTGGCACTCGTGCAGGCCTCCTCTTTCAACTTAAACTGCCGAAACAACTGCAATATGGACCGATCAATGCTGTAGTTCACAATCCGATAAAAGGCGATTCCGCGCCAAAAACAAAAACATTTACACAAGACAATATCAGCGGTACAATTCTCGGCAACCAGAAAATTTCCTCCCGTCTGATCACCTCATCCATCGAATTCCGCCCGGGCAACGTTACCCGCCAGAGTCTCGAACAGCGTACTTTGCAAAATTTTGGTACTACCAATCTCTTTTCCTCCATTTACATCAATCCCGACTCGGTGCACGCCGACAAACTCTATACCACAATCCACCTTGAAACTGCACCCAAGCACCAGATAGAACCAAAAATACTGGTTGACAACCGATACGGATCCCTTTTTTTTGGCACCTCTCTTGCCTATGAAAACAAAAACCTGCTCGGAGGAGCCGAACAATTCCATACATCAATAGAATACGGTACACAGGCCCGTTACAACAACCAGCTCCTGCAAAACCTTGACGAAAGCCAATATACCAAGGTGGTTCCTTATGAGTTTAACCTTAAAAGCAGTCTTGTCATGCCGGTTCTCAAAAAAAACGGCAATTTCTTTGCAACAACTCTTGAATACTCAGCCGCAAAACTGCCCGTACTGCTCTCAAACAAAAAAGGACTGATACGAGGAACCTATAGCGCCCGCCTGAACCCCTCATCGCGCCTGAATTTTGATTTTTTTGAATTTGAATGGGTTAAAAAAGACTCCCTCAAAGGGTTCAAACAGCTTTTTAAAACAGATCTTGCCAATAATATCGGCATAAACCCCTCCAATGAAACCGCCGTAAAGGCTGGAATTGACAGCCTTCTTGAAACCCATGTCAACCAAACCTTCCGACTTCGCTATAACACGACAAACCGTCAGCGAGTTCTGCCCGAACAAACAATCTGGAACCTTGATCTTCTTGTGGAAGAATCAGGAAGCCTTGCATGGCTGATTGACAAATATATAGACACAAAAACATACCGCGGATTCAGTGACAAGGATCCACAGATATTCGGCACCACCTACTCGCAGTATGTAAAACTCGAAAGCGGTCTGGGGCTCACAAAAAGCCTCTCTCCACAGAGCCAGCTTGCAGGAAGAGGAGTGATCGGATGGATGATGCCCTACGGCAAAGCCGAAACAACTCCTGAAGAACGCCGTTTTTATGCAGGAGGGCCAAACAGTATGCGAGGCTGGCTTTTCAATACCCTCGGACCCGGCAAAAGCACAAGCAAGGCTGCGGCTAATTTCGGTGCAGACATCAAGCTTGAACTCAATCTGGAATACCGGAAAAAGTTTTTCACGCTCTTCAATCAGCCTTCGGGTGTAACCCTTTTTACTGATATCGGAAACATCTGGGATAGAAAAGGACTCTACGGCTTTAACCTTGGAGCCCTCACAACGGATTTTGCCTGGGATGCAGGCGTTGGACTGCGAATAGGCTCCCCCATAGGCCCCTTCCGTTTTGATCTCGCCTATAAACTCCATGATCCAGCCCAGCCAAAACCTTGGCGATTCTCAACATTGAACATCGGTGACTACACCTTCAATTTTGGAATTGGCGAAGCTTTTTAATTATTTAGGCAAATTATTTTTTTAACGATCACGAACGTTATCACCATGCCTGCACCATCGACGCTTCTCGCACCATCCATTCTTTCGGCTGACTTCACCCGGCTTGAACACTCAATTGAGATCGCCACAAAAGCAGGAGCAGACTGGATGCACTGCGACATCATGGACGGCAACTTTGTGCCCAACATCACCTTTGGACCACTCATCGTACAAGCGATTGCATCGTGTACACCAATGATTATCGACACCCACCTGATGATAGCCAATCCAGACAACTTCATTGAGGAGTTTGTCAAGGCTGGCTCCCACCAGATCACCGTACATCAGGAAGCATGTCCGCACCTGCACCGCACCATTCAGTTCATCAAAAGCCTTGGCGCAAAAGCCGGTGTCTCAATTAATCCAGGAACACCGGTATCGACACTCGAATCAATCCTGCCTGATCTGGATCTCGTCCTTCTGATGTCGGTCAATCCAGGTTTTGGGGGGCAGAAGTTTATACCCTCATCAATTGGAAAAATCCGCCAACTCCATGAGATGCGCCTCAAAGTAAATCCACAGATGGTCATTGCCATTGATGGCGGAATAACAGAAGAAAATGGGCAGGAGGTAGTTTCGGCTGGAGCCGACGCACTCATTGCCGGAACAGCCTTTTTCAAAGCGGCCAATCCGGCAGAAACAGCAGCAAAATTCAGAGCTATGACCAGGTAATCCCGCGAAGTTCTGCGCTTGTATGCAGCCCCTCTCCTATCAACACGGCATCAAACGATGCCTGAGCAATAAAGGCGATATCAGCAGAGCTCTTCATACCGCTTTCGGAGACAGCAACAACACCTGAAGGAATAAAGGGGCGAAGCGAGAGAGAGGTTTCCAGCTTTAGGGAAAAATCTTTCAAATCCCGGTTATTGACACCAATAACCGGCGCACCCTTCTCAAGTGCCCTGTCAAGCTCATTGTGGTCATGCACCTCCACCAGCACATGCAGACCTATGGCCGCAGCCAACTGCAGGTAATCGCCAAGCTGAGACGGCTCAAGCGCTGCGACAATAAGCAGAATGGCATCAGCACCAATCAGGCGTGACTCAAAAATCTGGGACTCATCAATAATGAAATCCTTTCGCAACACCGGCAACGGAAATGAAGAACTTACCAACTGGAGATACTCATTCGATCCCTGAAAAAAGAGCCGGTCAGTCAGCACCGAATAAGCGGCTGCACCAAGCTCCCCATAGCGGCGCGCAATGGCGACTGGATCAAAATCAGCGACAATAATACCCCGTGAAGGAGAGGCCTTCTTGACTTCAGCAATAAGCCTCAATCCCCCGTCACTGCGCCGCAGCGACGCGGTAAAATCACGTGTCGGAGCAAGAGAGCGCTGCAACTCCACATAACGCTGCTCTGGCCTCTCCTTCTGAAGCTCCCCTGCCTCCAGCTTTTTCTCCTCCAATATCCTGCTGAGATAGCTCATATCCGGTCAGACTGCGGAGGCCAGATCGCGGAGCTGGTCTTCGAGTTCAACAATCTGAAGAATATTGTCGAGGAACCAGGGGTCAATACCGGTTGACTGATGAACCTCTTCAATGGTAGCTCCAGCCTGGAAAGCATAGCGGAGATAAAACAACCGGTCAGCTTTCGGGGTTTTGATTTTTTCAAGAATATCCTCTTTGGCAAACTTTTTCTGCTGCTGAGTCATATCAAGAACATTCATCACATCCTTGCCATCCGAGCCCAGCCCTGCACGGCCTATTTCAAGACCACGAAGCGACTTCTGCAATGCTTCCCTGAAGTTCCTCCCAAAGGCCATAACCTCACCGACAGACTTCATCTGCACTCCAAGACGGGCATCAACATTCTTGAATTTTTCAAAATCCCAGCGCGGAATCTTGACAACGCAATAGTCAATCGCCGGTTCAAAACTGGCGGGAGTTGTTTTGGTAATATCATTGAGAATCTCGTCAAGTCGATAGCCAACAGCAAGCTTGGCCGCAACTTTGGCAATAGGAAAACCGGTCGCCTTTGACGCCAGGGCAGAGCTGCGCGATACACGAGGATTCATCTCGATAACCACAATACGGCCATCAAGTGGATTGATAGCAAACTGGATATTACTGCCGCCAGTCTCGACGCCGATTTCGCGGATAATACGCACCGACGCATCTCTGAGCTCCTGGTACTGGCGGTCAGTGAGCGTCTGGGCCGGTGCAACAGTGATACTGTCACCGGTATGCACCCCCATCGGGTCAAAATTCTCTATCGAACAGACAATAATAACATTATCAGCAAGATCACGAATAACCTCAAGCTCATACTCCTTCCAGCCGGTCAAACACTCCTCAACAAGGACTTCACTGATAGGACTTTCAGTAAGTCCCCTCCGAACAGCTTCATAGTAGTCTGCTTTTGTCTCGGCAAAACCTCCCCCAGTACCACCAAGCGTAAACGATGGTCTGATAACAATTGGAAGGCCTATCTCCTCAAGCGCCTCTTTTGCCTCTTTTTCATTGCGAACAAAGAACCCTTTGGCCATTTCAAGGCCTATTTTTTTCATGGCATCGCTGAAAAATTCCCGATTTTCAGCTTTTCTGATCGCACGCAACTTCGCGCCAATCAGTTCCACTCCGTTCCGTTCAAGGATACCTGATTCAGCAAGACTGACGGCTATGTTCAGTGCCGTCTGGCCGCCCATAGTCGGCAAAAGCGCATCCGGTTTTTCCCGTTCGATAATTTTCTGTACGTATTCCGGTGTAATCGGCTCAATATAGGTTGCATCAGCAAACTCTATATCAGTCATAATGGTTGCTGGATTACTGTTCACCAGCACAACCCTGTACCCCTCCTCCTTGAGGGCGCGGCACGCCTGGGTACCTGAATAATCAAATTCACAGGCCTGGCCGATCACAATAGGGCCAGCACCAATCACTAAAATCGACTTTATATCTTCCCGCTTTGGCACGTTATTCAGGTGGTTTAGTACTTGGCAAGCTTAAAAAGGGTAATGTACAAAATATTTGAAGAGTTATAGACACCCATGCCGGGCAAACTACTCAACCACACGGATTTGCTCCTGATGAAACCCTCCCGACTCCCGTCTCAGCCATGCTGTCACCTCCCTTGGCCGCGCATTGGTCAATGAAATAATCAGTAATGTATGGCCTGAACGTGCAAAATCAACATCATGCAATGACGGCAAGGCAGGTGAATTGATATGAGAATGGTAAGAACCTATAATTTCATACCCAAGCATTTCAGCTTCACGCTCCACATCAAGATACTCCTGATGGGCGATCTCAAATCCCTGCTCCCTGCCATGATAGAGGCAATTCCTGCAAGGCGCAACCTCATAGACAATGTTCTCCACATTGCCCCTGTGATCACTATTCTGTATTCCGACAAGCAGCCCGCAACACTCATAGGGCAACTCCCGAAACGCCTGTTCCTGGATAATCTCGAATTGACGCCTTGGCAGTTTCATAGAACAATAATTGACGAAAAATTAAAGTGCTCTGGCTCCTATATCGGTACGATAGCAGGCGCCCTCAAAACTGATCATTTTAACCGCACGGTAAGCACGATCAATACTCTCCCTGAGCGTTGATCCAACCGCTGTCACTGAAAAAACTCTGCCACCTGCAGTGACAAGCCGCGCACCGTCATACTCTGTTCCAGCATGAAACAGCAGACAATCCTCCATTGCAGAAAGTTCATCAGCAATGTTGATCGCCCTGCCCGTTTCATAATGGTCAGGATAGCCTCCCGAAGCGATCACAACCGTTGCCGCCGATTTCCGGTGCATCTCAAATGGCACATCATCAAGCGAGCCTTCAACACTTGCCATAAGAGCTGCGACAAAATCACTCTTCAACAAAGGAAGCACAACCTGGCACTCAGGATCACCCATACGTGCGTTATACTCAACAACCGACGGCTCTCCCTCATTAATCATGAGGCCAACATACAAAAATCCCGTATACAAAGAGCCTTCATCCCTCATACCCTTCAGGGTCGGCTGGATAATCCGCTCCTCAACCATCCGCATTACTTCAGGCGTCACTAACGGCGCTGGAGCATAGGCGCCCATGCCACCGGTATTTTTACCAGTATCGCCATCGCCGATACGCTTATGATCCTGGGCTGGCAAAAAAAGCTGGTATGCCGTACCATCAGTCAGGGCAAAAACACTTGCCTCCTCTCCCTGCAAGAACTCCTCAATGACCACTTCATTTCCAGCATCTCCAAAAATGCGCTCTTCAAACAACTCCCCGATGGCTCTCAATGCCTGCTCCTTGTCAAAAGCAATATAAACCCCTTTTCCGGCACATAAACCGCTTGCCTTGATCACCTGCGGAAATACAGTCTGCGTCAATTCGATATGGGTATGGGCAGAAGGCGCATCATGAAAAACATGATACCCGGCTGTAGGAATATGGTGACGCTGCATAAACTTTTTGGAAAACACCTTGCTTGACTCAAGACGGGCTGCAGATTGTGTGGGACCGACTATTTTTTTCCCCGCTCTGCGAAACAGATCCACAATACCGAGTTCAAGCGGAGCCTCCGAACCGACGACAGTCAATTCGACACCGTTGTCGACAGCAAAACGAAGCAGATCATCAAGCGCCGTGACTTTCAACGGCACATTAGATACCTTCCCACCCATCAAGGCGGTACCGCCATTCCCCGGTGCCACAAAGACCCTCTGCACACCTTCACTCCGGGCGACAGACCAGCATAAGGCATGTTCACGCGCACCATTTCCTATAATCAAAACATTCATAGCGCTCACTGTGGGCATTTGATTCTGTGGTTTATCGATACGGTTTGTTAAATTGCTCTTCTATTTATAAGCAGATAGCCAGTATATAAGGTGCAAGTCGGAAAATTAATAATTAAAAAACTTATTCCCGTGCTCTCAACTTCCCCGATTGACAATTATTTTCAGCACCCATGCCACTCGCACCACTGATTACCCGCCACATCATTCCCCTTGCGCTGAAGCTTCTCCATGCAAGCCTGCGGATATCAGTAACACCAGAGCATACGCAACTCCCCGAAAAAGGAGCCATTTTCACCTTCTGGCACGGAAAAATGATCACCGGCTGGCTTCTTGCCCAAGTGCTCTTTCCCGAAAAAAAAATTACCGCAGTGGTCAGCAGTTCTGACGATGGCAATATTCTTGCCGAAACGCTTGAACAACTGGGTTTCTCACTTATACGAGGATCAAGCTCAAAGGGAGGCGATATGGTCAAGCGCGCCATGCAGCACACCCTTCAGAGAGAAGAGATTGTCGCTCTCACGCCCGACGGACCGCGCGGACCTGCCAACCAATACAAATTCGGCATGTTGCGCTTAGCCTCAGAAAATCACTATCCGCTTGTTTTTGCTGAGATTCACCATGCACGCACATGGAAACTCAAAAGCTGGGACCGGTTTGAAATTCCAAAACCTTTCAGCAAAACCACGATCAAGCTCCACCTCATTGATCTTCCTCAATTCAATAATACAGAAGAACTCCAATCATATACGAAGCAACTTTCAATCAAGCTCAGCCATGCACAACCCACTCTCCATACTGCTCAGACCTGCTGCTCTTTTCTTCCATGGTATCGTGTTGCTTCGCAATACACTGTTTGACCGCCATTTTTTCAAAGCATGGCAATCACCAATTCCTGTCGTTTCAATAGGAAACCTCTCGGTCGGCGGTACAGGAAAAACTCCTCTCGTTGACTGGGTCGTCAAATACTATCTCTCAATCGGATGCACACCGGCAATTGTCTCACGCGGATATCGGCGGGAATCAAAAGGGGTACAACTTGTTTCTGATGGCCAGAACATCCTGCTTGGCAGCAGAGAGAGCGGTGATGAAACAGCAATGCTCGCATGGAACAACCCCAACGCCATTGTCATGGTTGCCGAAAAACGCAAAGATGCCATATCCTACATTGTAAAGCGCTTTGCCAAAAGGCTGCCCTCTGTCATCATCCTCGACGATGCCTTCCAGCACCGCCAAATCCACAGAGAACTCAACATCGCTCTCATCAACGCATCAGAACCTTTTTTCAATGCAAAAATGCTTCCCGAAGGACGCTTGAGGGAACCGTTGAAAAACCTTAAAAGAGCAAACTTGATTGTGCTCAACAAAATCAGTGATCCCCAAAAAGCGGACACCATAGAAAAAAAACTGGACCAAACCGGCACACCTGTCATAAAAGCCCGCCTTAAAACTGCAGAGCTGGTCTGTGTTTCAGGCGCATTTACCACTTCTGAAGAGGCTCGCTCCATGCAAGAGATCAAGGCCTTTGCATTTGCTGGTATCGCCTCACCCGAAAGCTTTCTGGAAAGCCTCAAACAAGAGGGGGTGGACATCGCCGCTCACCGCTTTTTCCATGACCACGCGCCTTATAGTGTTAAAAAGCTGCAGGCCATACGCAAGGAGGCCGAAACCAAAGGGCTCAGCCTGATCACAACAGAAAAAGATTACTTCAGGATGCTTGGCCATCCCGAACTTATCCGCATTATAACCTCAAGACCCTGCTACTACCTAAAAATTGAAATCGATATTTTTGAAGGAAAAGAGAAACTGCAGGAGATGCTCCAAAAAGCTGTGGGGGTGAAATAACTGCCGGATGCCAGGTTTTGGATTGGTTTGGGGGCAATCCCTTGTTGTTGCCCCTACTCTTTTATGATTTTAGAAATCGACTTGAACCGCTCACCCTCGGCCACACGCAACAATTCAAAAATTGCCATTTCACTGCTGGTCAAAAAGCCCCCTGCTTTTTCAATGCAGCGAATACCAAGCAGCCTGTTCTCGTCACTTCTCGACGAAACGCAATCAGTCACCAGATGAACATTGTAACCCGACTCAATGAGACCCACCGCAGTCTGGTAAACACAAACATGGGTCTCCATACCAGCGACCAGAACATCATTTCGTTTAAACGAACGAAGTTGCCTCATAAACTCCGGTGCTCCGCAACAACTGAAAGAGAGCTTTTCAATCGCAACAGTGCCCACCAGCAACTCCTTTAAAGAATCAATAGTTGTACCAAGCCCTTTCGGGTATTGTTCGGTCAGCAAAATCGGCACATCAAGAATCTTGCACGCCCTCGCAAGTTTTACGATACTCGCCTCAAGAGCTGATGAACGGACAACACCCTGCGCAAGACGACCCTGCACATCAATAATCAATAGCAACGTCTCACCTGGAGTAATCATGACAACACAAACTCAATAAAAAACTTGTAAAACGCCAAAATACCAAACACGACACAAAACGTACAATGCCTCACCTAAAACTTCCGTACTGGACGAACACGCCTGATACCAGGCATGTTACCCGACTTGAGGCTGGGAATCTTCTCACCATTGAAAAAATCAATCGTCAACGCTTTTTGATTGCCTACCTCAGAACCGCTCCAATAGTAACTGTATTCGCGGAAACCACCAATCATATCCTTGTTCTTATACAATATGCTCAACTCACTTTCATTCGGCAAATTCCACCCCTTATTGCCGCTCAACTCCATTCTCTCCACTGCACTCTTGGCCTCAAACCAGGAGAGCGACTCCTGCGGCAAATCCTCCTTGGCAGCAATCAAACCATGCGATTCGCCAGCCTTGTAACCCGAGTCACCAGGCTGCAACAGGTAAGCAACCTTCCCCCCCCCATATTCATCTCCAATAGTGACCGGAGCAGCAGATAAAATGGACGAAACCATAATAATACCCAGACCCGAAAGCAGTAGCGTTCTCAGGAATGGAATACAGAGCATTTTCAAAAAACGTTTCATAATCCATAGAATTATTGTGAACAAGCACCTCATCATCAAAACTGCGGTGACATAACCGAACAAGAGCAGGGTTGCACAACATTTTATAGAACAAGTACATCACCACCCACCGATGAATAAAAGCAAACCGCAAGTCTACACCGATCAATATAACACTTAAAAAACACACAAAAACATACAAACACAAAAAAAATATACAAGAACAAACAAAAATATACAAGAACAAACAAAAATATACAAAAATATACACGCAAAGGAATCTTTTGCCGGGCAACTCCTCATCGGCACAATCCCATCGCCACTGATGTTGTTACCGCACAACGCTCCAATGAGCATGCGCTCGAAAAACATGGAGCTCAGAGAGTCCCCCACCATACGGCTACACAGTCCAGCAAGGAAGAGTCAAGGATTGTAATGGCGTGTGGTATTGCAGCAACATTTCTTCTATGCTATACCTCACCATTGGACCTGTTCCACTACCGAATTTGACCGCAAAACAAGTGTACAGAATGTTTATAATACCAGAAATAATCAACGCAATTAAAGAACGAATCATCAAGGCTTGCAAAAATCAATATCTTTGCGAACCCTGTAATACATTTTCAAAAAGTCTTCATCCTTCGTACTGCAATATTTTGCTTTAAGTAAATCACAGGTTTGCAGCATATTTCGTGTTCTGACATCATTTTTGAAGAGCCTGAAAAATAGTGCCTGGTTTTGAATTTGATCAAGGGACACTATATTATATCCGCCTTGAGCAAGGATTACTGTAGCGAATCTTTCTTGAATAAATGTTTTTATAGGTGCACGATAATCAGAAGAGCCATAATTTGTTTTTTGATTTAATTCAGGCATTGCATTGCTTTCAGCAATTTCAAAAAATTTATCTGCAATGGTGAGCCACTCTTTCCAGAATCGCGGTTTAGCTATTATATAATTGCTAAATATCGATATTTTGGAGTGAGTTACCAATTTTGCAAGATCCATGTTTAAGCCAATCTCATCAAAAAAATATTGTGATATTTTCAGTAATCCTGGATGCCAAAATTCACCTTGCTCAAAAGGATTTAAAAAATAAGCAAGCTGATCCCAGGAGTTTGAAATGATACAAACATCACAATATTCGCCGCATTTCTCGATGGCATCAAATACGACAGATGAATTAAATCCGGTTTTCAGACAAAACTTTGGAGAAAAAAAACCATAAAAGGCATTTTCCTGCAATTTATGTTTTTTTAAAAAATCTCTTATAACCCAGAACTCATACCAATCAGGCCTTTCGTTCAAAGAATTATCCAACGGAATAAAACCAGGATCTAACATTTTTTTAGAATCCTGATTATAAAAGATTTGATAAATAAACATGTTGTCGAAACGCCTCGGTTGATGGAGAGTCAATTCCGATTGCAACATGACAGAACGATCACCCGTAGACGCTATACTGAACGTGACAAATTCTCCGCCATCCGGTGCAGCAACTCTTTGATCTTTAACAAGTTCCTGCATCATTTGTTTCTTTTTTACAAGTTGTGACGGCTCAATATAAAGATGATCCGGTGGCAAATCATCCTGATACCGCTCATACATCATCCTGTAAGCCTTTTCGATGTGTCGGGTAAAGAGTTGCGTATCAAACAGGGGCGTTGTGAGACGGTTCCGCTCCAGCTTATGGCGGATATTGCCCAACTTTTCATGGTTGGTGGCAAGTTCTATCGCAAGTGCCTCATACTCTTCCTGTGAAACAGTAATCAGCTCCGGTAACTGGATGGCATGAAGCAAGCTTGCCGCCACCCTGCTGGCAAAGGATTCTCCCATGCAGGTCAACACCGGCAATCCCGCCCACAATGCATCACTTGCCGTAGCACCAGCATTGTAGGGAAGAGTATCGAGAAAGAGATCGGCGACACGATATCTTGCCAAATGGTCTGGCAGAGGTAACCGTTTTCCGAAAATCAGCCGGTCACTGTCCACACCTCTTGACTCCGCCTCCTTCTTCAAATGATCCATGGCGGAGTCATTAGCCACATACAGAAACAAAACGCTCCCCTCTACCTGCTTAAGGATGCGCATCCACCCGTCAAAGGTTCCTGGTGTGATTTTATAGTTGCTGTTAAAACAACAAAAGACAAAGCCCTTCTGCGGCAATCCGCACTCTTCACGGGTAAAGACCCTTTCAGCAATAGGACGCTTTGTATCGTTTACCTGATAACTCGGCAAGAAAACTATCTTTTCAGAATAATGTTTTCGACTTTCCTCCAAAACAATCGTAGAATCGGCTATCAGATAATCAATATAGGCGGCACCCATCGTACCAAGATAGCCAATATAGCTGACCTGTACCGGTGCTGCCCGCAGAGCAAATATACCGGTGCGCGAGTCTGTCGTGAAACCGCCCAAATCAATGGCAATATCAATCTCAAGACTTCTGGAAAGCTTTACAACATCCATGTCGGAGAGGTTTCGAACATCAAAAAAATGGTCAAACGCAACCTCAATCCTTATTCTCATCTCATCCAGAGTATTCAACCCAAATGAAAAGGCAAAAAGCTCAAATTCATCTCTATGGTGCAACTCAAACAGCTCAGCGGTCAAAAATGAGACCGGATGGTCGCAAAAATCAGCAGAAAAATAGCCAATGCGGATTTTACCATGCCGTTTGCGTTTTGAAAGTTCCGGAAGCAGATGAGTTTCAGGAAATTCACATTCCATATAAATCAACGCAGTACTTTTTTGCAAAGAGGGTGAATCTATCAGCGCCAGAAGAGGAAATGGTAATGAGGCTTTTTTACGGCGCCCTATTTTTTCTGCAAGTTGATGAACCTGATCATCAAAATCGGTCCAATCGCAAATCTGCATCCTGGAATACAGGCGCTGTCCAAACAAATAGTCATAATCTGCCTTGAGATCGAAAGCATGCTCAAAACTTGCCAGTGCATTTTCATACTGTTGTAGCATCATGAGCACAATGGCACGATTATAACAAGCCTGTACATAATTTGGAATAAGTACCAACGCCCTGTCGTAACTTGCCAATGCATCATCATATCGTTTCAGCTCTTTTAATGTAGCGCCCTGATTAAAGTACGCCATGGCATAATCAGGATTAACCGACAAAGCCCTGTCATAACTTGCAAGAGCCTCGTCATAGCGCCTCATTTTGAGTAACGTATTCCCTCGATTATTATAAGCCTCAGCAAAATCATCCTTGAGAGCAAGAGCCTTGTCATAACTCAATAAAGCCGCTTCGTATCGCGTCAGCTCCTGTAATGCAATCCCTAAAGTACATAATGAACTTGGGTGATCAGGATTAATTTGAAGTGCCTGGTCAAATAATGCAACCGCTTCCAAAAAATGGTTTTTTTGAACAGCAATGGTTGCCAGAAGCTGCAATGCATCAAAGTCGCAGGGCTGCGAACGCAAGATCTCCCGGTACAACGCTTCGGCTTCATCGAAATGACCCTGTTGATGGAGGGCCAATGCGGATTGTAACATTGCCGCATGATCACCTGTTGCCACTTGAGAGGGAGCAACCGATTGCACCTCCTCAGGAGCAGAGACTCTGTGATTTTTCCTCTTCTTCAGCTTACTCCTGCCACGAGCATTGGATGGTTCGATAAAAAGATAATCGGGCTGCAAATCAGCCTGATACCGTTCATACATCTGTCTGTAAGCCTCTTCGATGTGTTCAGTGAAGAGTTGCGTATCAAACAGCGGCGTCGTGAGACGGTTCCGCTCCAGCTTTCGGCGAATCTTCCCCAACTTTTGCGGATTGGTTGCAAGTTCGATCGCAAGCGCCTCATACCCTTCCTGCGTGGAGGTGATGAGTTCCGGTAACTGGATGGCATTGAGCAGACTTGCCGCCACCCGGCTCGCAAACGATTCCCCCATGCAGGTCAACACCGGTAATCCAGCCCACAGGGCATCACTTGCCGTCGCCCCCGCATTGTAGGGAAGGGTGCCCAGAAAGAGATCGGCGACACGGCATCTTGCCAAATGGTCTGGAAAAAGTAACCGTTTTCCGAAAATCAGCCGGTCACTCTCCACACCTCTTGACTCCGCCTCTTTCTTCAAATTAACAGCGACTGAATCACTATCCGCATAGAGAAATAAAACGCTTCCCTCTACCTGCCGAAGGATGCGCATCCACCCGTCAAAGGTGGTTGGAGTGATTTTATAGTTACTGTTGAAACAACAAAAAACAAAACCCTTCCGGGGCAATCCGCACTCTTCTCGGGTAAAGACCCTGTCAGCAAGACGGCGCTTTGTATCGTTTACCTGATAACTTGGCAAATAAACAATCTTTTCAGAATAGTGCCTGCGGCTCTCCTCTGGAACAATCGTCGGATCTGCTATCAAATAGTCAAAGTAAGCAGCGCCCATCGTACCAAGATAGCCAATATAACCGACCTGTACCGGCGCTGCCCGCAAGGCAAATATCCCTGTTCGACAGTCTGTCGTAAATCCTCCAAGATCAATGGCAATATCAATTTCAAGACTTCTGGAAAGCTTTGCAACTTCTATATCGTTGAGGTTTCGTACATCAAGAAAGCGGTCAAACGCAACTTCAATCCGTCTTCTCATTTCATCCTGTATGTTCTGCCCAAATGAAAATGCAACAAGCTCAAATTCATCTCTATGGTGCAACTCAAACAGCTCTGCGGTCAAAAATGAGACCGGATGGTTACAAAAATCAGCAGAAAAATAGCCAATGCGGATTTTACCATGTCGCTCACGCTTTGGAATTTCGGGAAGTGCGTTGTTTTCAGGACATTCATGCTGCACAAAGATCAAAGCCGCCTCTTTTTGCAAAGAGAGGGAATCTTTGAACGCAAGAAGAGGGAATGGTGGCGAAACCTTTTCATGGCGCTCTATTTTTTCGGCAACTTGATGAAGGTGATCATCAAAAGAACTCCATTCACAAATCTGCATTTTTACATGCAAATATTGTCCAAGTAAAAAATCATAGTCCGGCTGGTAAGCAAGATCTCGCTCGTAGCTTGCAAGAGCCTCTTCCTTGCGCAGCAAATCCTGTAACGTGACACCACGATTATAGTATGGCTCTGCAAAAGAATCGGGCTGAAGCTCTATCGCCTTGTCATAACTTGCAAGAGCCTCCTCAAAACGCATCAATCCCTGTAATGCAATGCCCCGATTAGAGTATGCCTCGGCGTAGTCAGGCAGAAGCTCTATCGCCTTGTCGTAACTTGCAAGAGCTTCCCCAAAGCGCGTCAATCCCTGCAATGCAAGTCCACGACTTGAGTATGCTGCAGCATAGTCAGGTTGAAGCGCTATCGCCTTCTCGTGACTTGCAAGTGCCTCCTCGAATCGTTTCAACTTCAACAACGCATTGCCGCGATTTGAATATGCCTCTGCATAATCAGGTTTGAGCGCCAACCCCCTGTCATAGCTCAACACGGCCTCTTCATATCGCTTCAGCTTCCTAAGCGTCACTCCTTGATTACAGTATGCCTCCGCATAGTCCGACTTGAGTGCTATAGCCTTATCATAACTCAACAAAGCCTCTTCGTACCGTTTCAACTCCTTCAACACATTGCCACGATTATTAAACACTCCCGGTTGATCCGGATTGATGGTGAGGGCCTCGTCAAATAACGCAACGGCTTCAAAAAAATTCTTTTTTTGCGCAGCAATGGTTGCTAAAAGCTGTAACGCATCAAAATGGCGGGGCTGTGAACGCAAGATCTGCCGGTACAACGCCTCGGCTTCATCAAAACGCCCCTGTTGATGAAGAGCCAATGCCGATGGCAACAAGATAGCATGATCACCTGTAGCCGCTTGAGAGGGAACGACAGATTTACCACTTGTCGGAGCAGAGACTCTGCGACTCTTCTCTGGTTCACCCTTGAAACCAGCAATGGATGGTTCGATAAAAAGATGATCCGGCGGCAAATCAGCCTGATATCGTTCATACATCACCCTGTACGCCTCTTCGATGTGATGAGTGAAGAGTTGCGTATCAAACAGGGGCGTCGTGAGACGATTCTGCTCCAGATTACGGCGGATAATGCCCAACTTTTCCGGGTTTGTGGCAAGTTCGATCGCAAGTGCCTCATACTCTCCCTGTGTAGCGGTAATAAGCTCCGGCAAATCGATGGCATTGAGCAAGCTTGCCGCAACCCGGCTTGCAAACGATTCCCCCATGCAGGTCAACACCGGCAACCCGGCCCACAAGGCATCACTTGCCGTTGTCCCCGCGTTGTAGGGAAAAGTATCGAGAAAGAGATCGGCGACATGGTATCTTGCCAGATACTCTGGCCGGGGTAACCGTTTCCCGAAAATCAGCCGCTCACTGTCCACACCTCTTGACTCCGCCTCCTTCCTCAAATTA
>CAIMHT010000007.1 GCA_903840935.1 uncultured Chlorobiaceae bacterium | reverse complement strand
ATGTCTTCTGATCTGGGACGGGAGATGTTTCGTTTTGATAAAACTCCAGGGACCGCGGTAGCTTGAAGAACGATACCAGGCACCGTTCTGGTTTATATAGTAGCGGTTACCGTAGAATACGATATCGTACGGGCTCCCGACAGCAACTGAAAATCCTTGTTCAGGCAGCATGATAAAATTAGGGCGCGACTCAAGCACAAACGAATGTCCATTCCGTGAATGAATCTGAACATTAACAGCGCCTTCAACATCGGCAATGGGGCTACCGAGAAGCATTCCTGCAACACCTGCGGCAAGCCAGATGGATTTTTTCATTCTTGTTCTCCTGTTTATCATGTTTTTCAGAGTGATGAGAGTGATCTGCTGTTGAAATTCGACAGCAGATCAGTCTTATCGTTTTTTCCGGATTTTCCGGATTTAAAAAAATCAAATTCGTCGGCCTTGAATGACACGAATAAGAACGACCACGATAGCGATGACCAGCAACAAATGAATCAACCCCCCCCATGGTATATGATGTAACAACACCCAAGAGCCAGAGGACAACAAGAATAATGATGATGGTTTCGAGCACGTTACTCCTCCTTTTAATTGAAATGACCATTCCTCGCTGCAATTGAATTCCTGACTGCCAACGACAGCATTAATAAACAAAGCGATAAAACAAAAGGTTCATTAATTACAGATATTTTTCGTCAACAGATCAATCCGATCATGATAAGTAGCACCCAGATTTCATTTATGAACTTTTTCCGTGCGCAATCATTTCGTGCCGGATTCCCTGTAGATAACGACGAAATAAACGAATACACGACATCACGGGCACAGCATTAAAAGGGCGAGCATCCACAATTATCTTGAAAAAAAAAGCGCAAAAAAGAGCAAGAATAAACTCATTCAAGAGCAACTCGTGTTATTTCTCGTAATGCTGCAGGGGGAGCTTTAAGATAAAGCGCTATAAAAAAACAAAAGCCATGCTATCACAAGAAATCCGAAAGAGCCTTTCCTGAAACTCCTTATTCAGCTTTTTGGTATGGATCGACGGAAGATATTCACTGAGGAAATAAAGCGGGCAGCGGCATAGCACTCAATGGGACTGAAGAGGAAACAGGCTTGCTGCAGGTAAAGATAGTGACTGGCCCCGAACTTATATGAAGTCCGGTTGCCGAATCAATGAAGAGACACTGCCCGCTTGCCAAAACAAATCAGGCTTCAAGAAAATGAAGAAGAGATTCCTTGTACCGGATAAAAGCTTCGTGGCCCTTCGGCGTTATCCGGTATATGGTTTGCGGCTTGGGTGACCAAAAATCCTTATCGCAAATAAAATAATAAGTTAATTCCAGCACCTGCATATAAACGCTTACCATCTGTTGTCTTTACCTGCTTTTTAATTTACGGTATACGTTATTCTTGTATCTCTTTGAAAATCCGGCGCAGGCAAGAGAGGATGGAGCCGTGCACGGAAGGACAAGACAACCCCGTTTCAGGGTGCATTGATCTGATCAAAAACCCCACCATCGCAAAAGTGGGTTTTCTGGGCAGTACGCCAGTTTCCAAAGACTTCTTTCAGAGGAAAAAGCTTTATCTTGGCAAAGTTTCCAAAATATTTTTTAAGCATTGCCGGATTGCGGGGCCTACAAAAGTTTTGCCCAAAAATTTCCTGCCCCTGTGGAGTATAAAGAAAGTTCAGATAGGCCTCTGCACACTTGCGGGAGCCATGTTTATTGACGTTTTTATCTACAATGGCCACAGGTAGTTCAGTAAGAATGCTGGAAGGTGGAATAACAATTTCAAATTTGTCCGCTCCAAACGAGTTGAGAATAAAATGCGCTTCATTTTCCCACACAAGAATCACATCACCAAGACCGCCCTGTGCGAAAGTCATTGTTGAGCCACGGGCTCCTGTATCAAGCACCGAAACATTGCGATATAATGCCCTGATAAAGTTTTTTGCCTCTTCTTTCGATCCCGTCTGTTTTTGTTTGAAGCCCCATGCTGCAAGATAGTTCCACCTCGCACCTCCGGAGGTTTTCGGGTTCGGAGTAATAACCGATACACCGGGTTTAACCAGATCATCCCAGTTCCTGATCTGTTTCGGATTTCCCTTCCGTACCACGAAGAGAATGGTGGAAGTGCAGGGCACGCTGTTGAAAGCGAACCTCTTCTGCCAATTTGGCGAAAGAAATTTTTGCTCAGCGATGGCATCAATATCGCTGGCGAGTGCCAAGGTCACCACATCAGCCTCCTGAAGACCGAAAATGACTGCCCTCGCCTGCTTTCCTGATCCGCCGTGTGACTGGTTAACGAGCACCGTCTGACCGGACTTCTTTTTCCAGTATTGAGCAAACGCCGCATTTTCGTTTTTGTAGAGCTCCCGCGAACTATCATAAGAGACATTAAGCAACGTCACACTTTCTCCGGTTGCTTTTGCAATGGCTCCCGGAACTCCGGAAAACAGGGCAAAAAACAGAGCGAGCGTTAATGTTTTTATCAAGTCAGGCGTCATAATCTTTCGCGTTACGATCAACAATTAAATCGGTCAAAAGGTACGAACGGGCCGGACAGACAAAATCTTCATCTTGGGAGCTACCTCCTGCGAGCCATCCAAAAACTGCCGGCTCAAAGCCGATTTTGGATTAAACTCAGTAGAACTCCAATATCTGTCGTCTGAAAAACCACCAATAAGAGCTCTGGAA
The DNA here is from genome assembly GCA_903840935.1 of uncultured Chlorobiaceae bacterium. GTDB lineage: Bacteria > Bacteroidota > Chlorobiia > Chlorobiales > Chlorobiaceae > Chlorobium. The sequence continues at coordinate 29,788 of CAIMHT010000007.1, read as the reverse complement.
AGATAAAGCTGGTTCAGCTCATCCTTGTCGGGCAAATGCCAGTCATTAAAACCATTTTCCTCAAGCCGGTCACACGCTCCATAGGCATCATTCCAACTGAAGCTCCCCGAGAGATCCTGTTTGGCCGCAATAAGGCCATGCTGTACTGATACTCTTGAACCCGAATCACCCGGCCGTTGAAGAAAGGCAACATCTCCTTTCACCTTTTCATGAGCTTTTTTTAACGGTGCCGCCGTCAACAATGAAGAGAGCAGGGAGATACCCAAAATCGGGAAAAGCATGCATCTCAACCTTTTACTGTATTTTTTTTCAAATTCTTCCATAATAATGCAGACAATTCCATAAGTAAAGTGGATGTGCTCATCCACTCACTGCTATCGAGAACTGTTTTGAGCATCGCGTTCGATGACATCAGTGCCAGCTACAGTTCTGGATGATAACACTCCCGGCTCCACCCAGTCACGGTAAAGAGCGCCGTTAAAGGTATCAGATGCCGTTTTGAGATGAGACCAGTAAAGATGCTCCGACATATTCGTTTCTCCGGCAATCACGACCTCTTCGGCACTCTTTTTAACACCACCTTCATCTGGCGGGAAAAGGTCGATGACTATGCCTCCTCCATATTCATCACCTACTTTCAAGGTTCGCGCCTGAGAGAGCGGCGAAACGGTCAGCAGACCAAAGCCCAAAAGCAGCAACAGCCTAACGTATCGAAAAATCCATATTTTTGCACTGCAGTTCATGATTCTGTACTCCATTTTCATTTTTAAGGCATCAATGAGCAACATTGATGCGCTTCAGGTATGCCCGGCATCCGACAGCCACGAAACTGCGGCTATCAGTGCTTCAGGCTCCTGATCATTGTGGCACGCTTTTCTGACTCATCGGCAGCAACCGTCTCTCCTGTTTTGCGATAGATGATCGCCAAATGCTCAAGAAGAGTGGCAACATGCTCGTCAACAGCTCCAAGGCTCTTCTCAACTATCGTCAGTGAGCGCCGGATTAATGGCTCTGCTTCAGCATAATAACCATCAGCCAAAAACAACTCTGCAAGGTTCATTAAACTCACCGCTACGTTTTGACTATCCGGACCAAAAAACTTTTCTCGAATCGCAAGGGATCGCATAAAAAGGGGCTTAGCCTCAGCGTATCTGCCCTGGACTTTGTACAGCAACGCAAGATTATTCAATGTTGTTGCAACTTCAGGGTGGTACAGACCGAAGACTCTCTCCTGGATGGGTAGAGCTCTCAGATAGAGTGGTTCTGCCTTCAAAGAACAACACTGGGTATAGTAAAGCCTTCCAAGGTTATTCAATGTCGTTGCTACTTCAGGATGGGCAGGGCCGAGAGCCTTCTGCTGGAGAGTGAGTGCTCGCATGTAAAGAGGTTCGGCCAAAGCCAAACGACCCAGGGCCTGATAAAGAGCCGCAAGATTATTCAGACTGAGGGCAACATCCGGATGATCCAGACCAAGGGCCTCCTCACGAATGGCAAGCGCACGAAAATAAAGGGGTGCCGCTTTTGCATAGCGGCCTTGAGCAGAGTAAAGTGCCGCAATATTATTCAGGCTTCTTGCAACGAATGGGTGATCAGCACCAAAAATCCTCTCCCGGATGGCCAGTGCACGCCGGTAAAGAGGCTCTGCATCGGCATATTTGTTTTGAGTGCTGTACAGCCATGCAAGATTGTTCAGACTTCTTGCAACATCGGGGTGATCAGTACCAAAAATCCTCTCCCGGATGGCCAGCGCACGCCGGTACAGAGACTCTGCATCGGCATAGCGACCCAGAGAGCTGTAGAGATCGGCCTGATTGTCGAGACTCTCGGCAACAAGAACATTCTCCTGCCCGAAAGCCTCCACCCTGAGCGCCGTTGAAAGGGTGTAAAGAGATTCTGCCTCTGCATATCGGCCACAGGCAACATAAATTCCTCCAAGATTATTCATGCAGGTTGCCCTGTCTGGCTGAACCGAACCGGCAATTTTTTCACGCATGGCCAGTGCCTGACTGGAAAGCGTTTCTGCCTCTGCATATCGGCCCATGGTAAAGTAAAAACCGGCAAGGGCATTCAAGCCCACTACAGTCTGAAGGCTATCAGAAGCAAAGATGTTTTTCTTGATCGTAAAGGCTTTAAGATAGAGTGGCTCAGCTTCAACGTATTTCCCTTGCGTTTTGTAGAGTTCAGCAAGGTTAACAAGGCTGGCGGCGACATCAGGGTGAAAGAAACCAAAACAGCTCTGACGGATTGCCAGGACACGATGATAAAGGGGGGAGGCCTCAGCGTACCTGCCTTGTGCAAAGTAGATACCTGCAAGATTGTTCAGACTCGTTGCCACATCAGGATGAGCCGAACCAAGGTATTTCTTGCGAATCGCCAAAGCCCGTCTAACATGGTGCATAGCATCGGCATACCGGCCCATACTCTTATACAACTCCGCAAGGTTGTTGAGGCATGTTGCATCCTCAAGTTGATCCGGGTACGGAAGTTTCTCGTAAATGGAGAGCGCTCGTCTATAGAGCTTCTCTGCATCTGGATAGCGGCCCTTGGCAACGTAGAGCCCTGCAAGATTGTTCAAAATCATGACCATTTCCTGGCGCTGAGACTCTTCCGTATCGGGGAGATTGTCATAAATGGCAACCGCACGAAGGAAGAACGACTCGGCTTCCGCATATCGGCCCTGGAGTGCGTAAAGTCGCGCGATATTGTTCAGACTCGATACAACATAGGGATGATCCGGACCAAAGGCCTCCTCACGAATGACAAGAGTGCGCCTGTAGAGAGGTCCTGCATCGGCATATCGGCCCTGAGTGTTATACAACTCCGCAAGGTTATTCAGACTCGTGGCCACATCAGGATGAGCCAAACCAAGAGATTTCTCACGAATTGCCAGTGCTCGGCGGAAAAGAGGCTCCGCCGCAGCATATTGAGCACGAAAATAATAACATCCAGCCAGATTATTCAGGCTCAAGGCGAGATCAATCGAATCCGGATCAGCTCTCCTTTCAGCCCTTGCTACCGCCTTTTTCGCCATTACAAGAGCACGCCAACCGACGCATTCCCCAGGAGCTGCAACGGCAGCAGAGGTGATGAAAACACAAAACATCAGAAACAGCAGAGACGCAGAAGTAACAGCACCCCGCCGTAATATCCTCACACTGTGATGCAGAGAAAACCTGTCACTACGGAAACTTTGCAGAAAATCAGACATAAGGAACAAGAGGCTCCCAATTGGCTACAATCGACTAACCCTACCTCAAAAAGATAACCATGCAAAACACAATACGCAAAAAATAAAAATGTAATATCCCTGTACAACCTCAAAAAAAACATCCCGCATCAGCAGCAATCGAATGGTTTCTGCTTTTTTCATGTTATCCTTACCGTGCGTAATCACTCATTGAACAGCCCCGTATCTACCCCTCTGACTTTGGTGTACGGGTGGAACGGATCACTTCTGAAGCTTTTTTGAGTGACTGGCGTGACTCTTCGACATCGGGATGACAATCAGCAAACTTTACGAGATCGGCCTGTTTGAGAAGGTTCATGATGCTTTCAAATCCCGCAACACCGATCTTTTTCAAGTCGCGCTCAATCTCTTGCGTTACGGCTTCGAGTGCACTGATTCGGTAGTGGTTTTCAAGAAAAGAGCGCATGATGTTACTGAGCTCCTCATAGCATTCGTGCGGAGGCATGCCTGCTGAAAGGCTTGAACCAAGTTTTCGAAGCTTCCGCTGGGCAACCTGTCCGGAATCAACCTGTTCAGCGCTTTTACGCACCGTGCGTTTAAGCAGAAAAAGCAGCAGAAGCACCATACCGGCAACACCAAACACTCCTGCAATAACGCTCATCATCAAAAGAGAAGGTATCGAGGGTTTCAGGGGAGGCTTGAGAGGCCTGAGTTCGCGCATGGAGGAGTCGGTAAGCACCCGAACAAAGAGGGAGGCAGATGAAGTATAAGGCACTCTTTCTGTTACCCTTCCCTGAAGATCCCGAAACACCACGGTAAAGGGCGGAAGAGGCTGATGGCCACGGCCAAACGCGGCAAGTTCAAGCTCGAATTCCTCCGTTCCAGCTCCGGAACGGGGAAAAGAGGCGGAGTGTTTCCGATGGATCAGCTCGAAAGAGTGGCTGGAAAGAGAGTCACTCCGGTCGAACCCTTCAAGTGCAGCAACCTCTTTCTGTGAATGATGGACAGTGATCAAACAGCGAATACGGTCGCCGACAAGAACGCTATCGGGGATAACCCTCAACGTTATACGGGGCTGAACCTCTCCACTTGCACCGAAAAGTGGAGATAAGAGAGCAATCGGGAAGAGGAAAAGCAGCCAAAAAAGAAGCCACTTCCGGAGCCCGGCCCTCTGCAATTCAGAGCTTGCGTTCACGATTCCGAAAAAAAGAGTTGAGGTCGGCGGTAAAAGAGCGATCTGTATCGAGAAAAACCGAGTCGATGCGCATGCGCCGAAGCCGCTGACGGAGCTCGTCATGATGCAGCGCCTGCTCCAGCCGATAGCGCTCTATTTCGCGAGGGCTTCCGCCGTCGATGGTGATCCGCAAGCCGGTTTCAGGCTCTTCGAGGTCGAGCAGACCGCTGAGGGGCAACGCTTTGTCGAGCGGATCACTGATGTGCACCAGAATAAAGTCGTGACGGGTATTGAGCAGCTTCATCCCTTTTTCGTAATCACTGTCGACGAGATCGGTCAAGAGAAAAATAATCTCCTGCCGCTTGCGGGTATAACGGATAAAAGAGAGTGCCGCACCAATATTGGTCGTGCGGCTCCTGGGCTTCAGCCGAACAAGTTCTTCAAGAATCACCAGCACATGATAACGCCCTTTTCGGGGAGGAATATAGGTTTCAACCCGGTCAGTAAAGACCAGAAGCCCGACCTTGTCGTTGTTCTGCAGAGCGCTGAAAGCAAGCACGGCACACACTTCAAGGGCAAGATCCTTTTTACTCTGCTTACGGCTTCCAAAAAGCATTGATGCGGAGCCATCTACAACAAGCAGAAGGCTTCGCTCGCGCTCTTCGGTAAAGAGCTTGACATAGAGTTCATGCTTCCGGGCGGAGGTGTTCCAGTCAATAGAGCGGACATCGTCGCCGTACTGGTATTCACGGACATTGCTGAACTCAATACCCTTCCCCTTGAACGAAGAGTGGTATTCGCCACTGAACAGTTCGCTGGCCATGCGCTTCGAACGGATTTCAACCCGCCTTATGATATTCTGGAGCTCTTTCAAACGCTCTTCACTTTTCTCCATTGCCCTCCTCCGCGCTCATGTTATGGCCGTCAAAGTTATGGAACCTGCACATGCTGCAGTATCTGGCGGATAATATCGTCAGGTTTGATGTTGTCGGCCTCGGCTTCGTACCCCGGTCGAATACGGTGGCGAAGGGTATCGTAGGCTATCGCCTTGACATCCTCCGGGGTAATATAAGCCCGATGTTGAAGAAACGCGTGCGCTTTGGCCGCCAGAAGGAGAAATATTGAGGCCCTCGGAGAGGCGCCATACTCAATCATGGCTTCAAGATTAGCCATGCCATATTTACCGGGTTTTCGGGTAGCAACAACAAGATCAACGATATAGCGCTGCACTCTCGGGTCAACGTAAATCCGGTCAATCAGCGCCCTTGCCCTGGAAATATCGTGAAGATGCACAACCGGCATGACTGGCAACTTGCTGGCGGTAGTCGCCGATTGCAGCATAATCTCAAGCTCCTCGTCGTATGAGGGATAATCGACAAGAATCTTCATCATAAACCGGTCGACCTGCGCTTCCGGCAGAATATAGGTACCTTCATGTTCAATGGGGTTCTGTGTCGCCAGCACCATAAAGGGCTCCTGAAGGGGAAAAGTCTGGTTGCCGATCGTTACCTGATGCTCCTGCATGGCTTCCAGCAGTGCGGACTGCACTTTGGCTGGTGAACGATTGATTTCATCGGCAAGGATAACATTGGCGAAAACCGGCCCCTTGCGGGGATAGAACTCCATATCCTTGGGATTGTATATCATCGTACCAATAAGATCAGCCGGCAACATATCCGGAGTAAACTGGATACGCTGGAACTTCAGATTCATTGCCGACGCAAACGTCCTGATAATAAGTGTTTTGGCAAGTCCTGGCACACCCTCAAGCAGAATATGGCCATTAACAAGCATGGCAATAAAAATCCTCCTGATGACCTCATGCTGCCCAATAATGCGTTGCGAAAGCTGTTCCTGCGCATGTTCGATAAAACGGGAGGCCTCCGTTATCTGCTCTCCAAGCTCTTCCAGTTCTACTGCATGCTGCATGTCGCCTCCTCTCTTGTGCTTGTTAAGGGAACCTGTTTTTTTCGAATCCATCCTCCTGCTGCCGCGATCCTCAAGCTTTCTTGAAAAAACCCCTGAAGCCAAAAACCACCATGGCCAACCCGCCGATCGTTGCTGGCCATACGTAAATATCCGGGATATAAAGCATGCTGTTGAGAAGGCCGAAATCAGGTGCAAAAAGAAGCATGAGGTTTGCACCGATGAGAATCAAAAGCACATGGAACGCGCTTACCTTTTCACGCGGTTTGCTATTATTGACCGGATTGTTAGCTTTGCCCATAGTTTTACAGAAAAAATTAGCCCATGAATATTTTAGGCATTGAAACCAGTTGTGACGAAACATCGGCAGCAGTGCTTTGTAGCGGAGCAGTACGGTCGAATGTGGTCAGTTCGCAACGCTGTCATACGCTCTTCGGCGGCGTTGTGCCGGAACTGGCTTCACGAGAACACGAACGGCTTATTGTTTCAATTGTGGACGCTGCCGTAACCGACTCCAATATAAGAAAAAATGAACTTGATGTCATAGCGGCGACCGCCGGTCCGGGATTAATCGGTGCCGTCATGGTGGGTCTCTGTTTTGCGCAAGGCATGGCATACGCTCTCGGAATTCCTTTTGTGCCGGTCAATCACATCGAAGCCCACATCTTCTCGCCCTTTATCAACGAAGGTACCTCTCTCCCATCCCCTGAAGGAGCATTTGTTTCGCTGACCGTTTCCGGCGGCCATACCCTTCTCTCTGTTGTTGAGCAGGATCTCTCCTACAGGGTAATTGGCCGGACACTTGACGATGCCGCTGGAGAGGCATTCGACAAAACAGGCAAGATGCTCGGCCTCCCCTATCCGGCAGGCCCGGTGATTGACAAACTTGCAGAAAAGGGTGATTCAGCCTTTCACCTCTTTCCACGGGCGCTCACCTCAACATCGCAGAGCAGTAAAAATTATCACGGCAATTTTGATTTCAGCTTTTCCGGTCTGAAAACCTCTGTACTCACCTGGCTGCAGAAACAGACTCCTGAATTCATAGAAAGCCATAAGGCAGATATTGCTGCATCAATCCAGGCGGCCATCGTCAGCGTACTGGTCGAAAAAACCATTGCCGCAGCACGCAGTCATCGCATCAAGGCGGTTTCAATGGCTGGTGGAGTGAGTGCCAATTCGGCATTGAGAAAAGCGATGAAAACGGCTTGCGATAAAGCCGGCATCATGCTGCATGTTCCCGCCGCCGTCTACTCAACCGATAACGCGGCCATGATCGCCACTCTTGCCAGCCTGAAACTCTCCCGAGGCATGAGGGCTGAACACCGTTACAATTGTGCACCTTACGCAAGCTTTACAGCCGGAGCAAGGAGGGCGTGATTGAAATAGTTCCATAAATACATTACATTACCGCTCACGAAATAAGTTTGTTACGTTTTTTTAATATCCTACGACAATACCATGCCAAATACGATACTCTCACTGTTACTTTTTGCGCCTCCCGTTGCAGGCCAGGCAGCACCAAATCCGCTCATTCAAATTGTCCCGCTGGTACTTATTTTTATTGTCTTTTACTTTTTCATGATTCGTCCCCAGCAGAAAAAGCAGAAGGATCGCGAAAAAGTTCTTGACAGCCTGAAAAGAGGTGACAAGGTTATCACCATTGGCGGTGCTCATGGTACCGTTGCCGGAATCGATACGGAGAAAAAAACCGTTCTTGTTCAGGTAAGTGATTCCACTAAAATCACCTTTGACCGCACGGCCATAGCAAATATTGAAAAACAGGAAACTGGCGATAAACTCACGACCAAGGAATGAGAAGTATCATGCAACCAGCAGCAGCAAAATTGGTACTGGAAAACGGCTCGGTCTATCGGGGAACCGCATTCGGCCACATCGGGGAAACAACCGGTGAAGTTGTTTTCAATACATCGCATACCGGATACCAGGAAATTCTCACCGACCCCTCTTATGCCGGCCAGATGGTGATGATGACCTATCCGCTTATCGGGAACTACGGTATCAATCCGACTGATAACGAATCGGAAAAAATATGGGCATCTGCCTTCATTGTCCATGAAGTGTCGCGCATCCACAGCAACTTCGAGGCCACCGAGAGTCTCGACTTTTGCCTCAAGAGAGCTGGCGTCATGGGGCTTGCCGGTATTGATACCCGCAAGCTTGTGCGCGAAATCCGTGAAAAGGGTGCCATGAGAGGCGTTATTTCCGCTCTTGAAACAAATGAGGAAACACTGAGGGATAAGGCACTTCAAAGCCCTGAAATGAGTGGTCGCGACTTGGTCAAAACCGTTACAACCAACGAAAATTATACCCTTGAAAAGGAAAATGCCCGCTACCATGTTGCAGCGTTTGACTACGGTATCAAAACCAATATCCTGCGTATGCTGCAGGATGCGGGTTGCCGTGTAACCGTACTGAAGGCCGGAACAACAGCCGACGAGGTGCTCAAGCTCAATGCGGACGGAGTCTTTCTCTCCAACGGTCCTGGCGACCCTTCTGCCGTCGGCTACGCCATTGATACCATCAAGCAGCTTGTCGAGTATAACCGCACAACAAGACCGTTACCGATCTTTGGTATCTGCCTCGGCCACCAACTGCTCTCTCTGGCTTTCGGAGCCGAAACCTACAAACTGAAATTCGGCCACCACGGCAGCAATCACCCGGTTAAAAACCTCGCCAGCAAAAAAATAGAGATAACTTCACAGAACCACGGTTTTGCCGTTGCTATGGAGTCACTGCCCGAAGAGCTTGAAATGACCCATCTCAACCTCTACGACACCACCGTTGAGGGGGTAAAGCATAAAAAACTTCCCTGCTTTTCGGTACAGTACCACCCGGAAGCTGCACCGGGACCGCACGATTCGCACTACCTCTTTGAAGAGTTCACCTCACTTATGGATTTAACTCAACCCATTATTCAGACGAGATGAAAAAAAGATTATTTACACCAGGGCCTACCCCTGTGCCTGAAAATGTCATGCTTCGCATGGCTGCTCCGATTATCCACCACAGGAACCCCGAGTTCATGGAGATTTTGACCAGGGTTCACGAGGATCTCAAGTATCTCTTCAGAACGACCCAGCCAGTCGTTGTGCTCAGTTGTTCGGGCACTGGCGGCATGGAGGCGACAATTTCAAGCCTCTTCAAACAGGGCGACAAGGTCATCACCGTCAATGCCGGCAAGTTTGGTGAGCGGTGGGGAGAGCTGGTACGCATCTTCACCGGCAACTGCGTTGAGGAAAAGGTCGCATGGGGTTCGGCCATTCAGTCTGAACGACTTGCAGAGCTGCTCAAAGAGCACCCGGATGCCAAAGGTGTCTGCCTGACCCATTCAGAAACATCAACCGGAACGGCCGCCGATATTCAGACGCTCAGTGCCCTGATTCGTGAACAGTCCGATGCGCTTGTTCTGGTTGACGGCATTACAGCGGTTGGGGCTCACGAGTTTCATTTTGACGACTGGGGTGTCGATATCTGCATCACCGGTTCACAGAAAGGACTCATGATGCCGCCGGGCCTCGCACTGGTCGCCGTTTCAGAACGGGCGCAGGACATCATAAAGAGGCAAAGCATGACACAATACTACCTGAGCTTAAAACACGCACTCAAAGCTCATGCCGGCGACGATACTCCTTTCACACCAGCCGTTTCGCTCGTCATCGGCCTCGACGAAGCATTGCAAATGATCAAGGCGGAAGGCATTGAGCATATCTGGAAACGGCACGAAAGCCTCGCAGACGCTTGCCGTCAAGGGTGTCATGCACTGGGCATGAAGCTTTTCAGCAACTCCCCGTCGTTTGCGGTTACTCCGGTATGGCTCCCCGAAGGTGTAAAATGGGCAGCATTCAACAAAGCGCTGAAAAACAGCAACGGCATAACGGTTGCTGCTGGCCAGGATGACTATAAAGACAAAATTTTCCGTATTTCTCATCTCGGCTTTTATGATGAGCTCGACATGCTGACCGTCATCGGTGGTATTGAACGGGCTTTGAAGGAGATTAACTTTCCGTTTGAAATTGGTGCTGGCGTCAGCGCTGTACAGAAAGCATTTCTCGGCAACTAAGCCACGGGAGTGCTTTCGCCATGATTCTGTTGCACACTCTCCTGCTTGTTTTTGCACTCGCACCTTCAATGCAGGAGATGCTCAGCGAGTACCGTTTACAACTTAAAGCCAACGCACTCTATGAGCATCGTGCATACCGCGGAGCGGAAACAGCATTTCGCCATATTGCAGCTCTACCTGAACAAAAAAGCAATGCATCTGCCAGCTTTAATCTCGCCTGCTCCCTCTACATGCAGGGAAAATATCCAGAATCGGCAACACTGTTTGCTCTCAGCACAAAGCCCGACAGCAAACAGTCGGAAGTGAGAGTGAAAGCGATCTTCAATGAAGGCAATGCACTTGCTATGATAGCTGTCGGAAGCAACAGAAAAACAGAGAAACAGATCCTCTTCCGCCAATCGCTTCATCGTTTCAAGACGGTACTCTTGACCGACCCGGGTGATAATGATGCAAAAATCAATTTTGAAATTGTTCGCCGTTACCTTGATGAACTTGAAAAACCCGAACAGGCCTCTTCGTCAAAACCAGAAAAACAGCATGCAACTCCCCCTCCTTCCGACCTCAGCCAGGATACGGCAGAACGGTTGCTTAAGAACGCCCAACAGGATGAGTCCGCACTGATGCAGCGCATCCCGAGGAAAGGGAACGCTGCGGCGCGAGGCGGCAAAAACAATCAGGACTGGTAAGGCGGAATGCATTCACCAAAAAAGGTCGCGCTTGTTTTTCTTCCATCGGAAAGCGGTGTTGATGGAGCCCGTTCACTCTACGGCGCGAAGGAGACAAACCCTTTGTTCAACTGGTTCAACCGTTCGATCAGAACCATAATCAAGCAAAGCCAGTTTGCCATTCCACCGCTCTCACTCATGATCCTCAGCTCTCTTGAGGTACCGGGAGTCGAGCAGTCGATCTGCGACATGCGCTTTGACCAGTTTCCTTTTGATCAAACCTGGGATCTGGTTGGCATCAGCGTCCAGACCGGCATGGCAAAACAGGCCTTTGCCCTTGCCGACAAACTCCGTTCTGCCGGAATCGCAGTTGTACTGGGAGGGGCTCATGTGACACTCTTCGCCGATTCCTGCAGGCCCCACGCCGATGTTCTTGTACTCGGAGAGGCTGACGACCTTTGGAAGGAGGTGCTTGCCGACCTGGTGGCAAACACCCTCAAACCCATCTATCAATCCAGCAGCTTTCCCGATCTCGGACAATCAAGGCCTGTCAGTAAACGGTCACTGATAAAAAGCCGCTACTTTACAACGAACCTGATTCAGACAGGAAGAGGCTGCCAATACAACTGTGACTTCTGCAATGTGCATCTCCTGAACGGACGTACCCTGCGCAGAAGGGCGATTGCCGACGTGGTCAGCGAAGTTGAGCGGTTTCAGCAGCATGACAAAAGAATCTTCTTTTTTGTCGATGACTCCATCAATGCAAACCCGCTCTATGCCCAGGAACTCTTCCGTCAGCTCACTCTCCTGAAAATCCGCTGGTTCGGACAAGCGACAACAACCCTCGGTCAACAGCATGAGCTGCTTGAAACCTTTAACCACTCAGGATGTCAGGCGCTCCTGGTTGGTATAGAAAGCATTGAAACAAAAAGCCGAAGCGCCCATAAAAAAAACCAGAACAAGGCAGGAGAACTTGCCGGTGCAATTAAAAATATCAGGGCAGCAGGAATAAGCCTCTACGGTAGTTTCATTTACGGTCTCGACGGTGATACGCTCGATACGCCAGCAGCAATCCTTGATTTTATAGACGAAACAAGGCTTGACGTCCCCGGCATCAACATTCTGCGCCCAACTCCTGGAACACAGGTTTTTGAACGGCTCCGTGAGGAGGGACGCCTTCTCTTCGACCCACTCGACATCACCGCTTACCGCTACTCGTTCGGCCAGGAGATGCTGTACAAGCCTAAAAACATTCCACTCGAAGCCTTTATCGAAAGCTACTCCGCCCTTACCCGGCAAGTGTTCAACACAAAAAATGCTGTAATTAGAGGCTTGGCTGCTCCAAGAGCAAAAAGTGCGGTGATGCTCTTCAACCTCTTCTATGCTCATCTCTACAGCCTCTCCCGCCATGACCTGCGCTGTCAGCTTGCAACAAAACAGAATGAAAAAACCATTTTGCCATACGCTAAATAATTTTTAAAATGAATGACAGTATTTCTAACCCGAACCCGGTACAACAATCTAAACCTGTATCAAAAATGACCATGAAGCCCTTTCTCCCTTTTTTTACCGTGGCTCTCTTTTTCCTCAGTGCATGCGGCCTTGAAAAACCACCGGCGTCACTTAAATTTCCTGATCAAAAGGGTGGTGCCGCATCGACGGCCGCATCAGTAGCTCCGGCTGCAAAGGCTGAGGTTCCCTCAGATCCGAAGCTGGCCGCAGGTAAAACGGTTTATGATGCGAACTGTGCAGCATGTCACGACGCAGGCATGATGGGTGCACCGAAACCCGGAGACGCCGCCGCATGGGCACCACGCATTGCGCAGAGCGCCGACGTTATGGTGAAAAATTCTATCGCAGGCTTCACCGGTAAAGTTGGGACCATGCCAGCAAAAGGTGGCAACGCCAGTTTGACCGACGACGAGGTGAAAAATGCTGTTGCCTTCATGGCCGACAAGTCAAAAGGCGCAACGACACCTGCTGCAACTCCGGCAGCAGTACCGGCAGCATCACCGGCAGCATCACCGGCACTGGCCGACGGTAAAGCACTCTATGACGCCACCTGTGCCGCATGTCACGAATCAGGCATGATGGGAGCACCAAAACCCGGAGACAAGGCTGCCTGGGCACCACGTATCGCACAGGGAGTCCCTGCTCTTGTCAGTCATGCCACCGATGGATTCAAGGGCAAGGTTGGCATGATGCCGGCAAAAGGCGGCAAAGCAACGCTTACCGGTGCGGAGATATCAAGTATCGTCACCTATATGGTCAACAAATCGAAGTAAACCGCAGATCTCTTTTTCCCTGGCGGGAACCGGCACGATCGGTTCCCGCTTTTTTTTTGTCCCGACAATCAGGTTAAACATAAAATATTATTCATCACATTTGGATTGATCATATTTTATTCGTATTAACAATTGTGTGCAGCACGAACACAAGCAAAAAATACCAGCCCATCATCCCAAAACCCGTTAAAGAGGAGTAACCCCTATGTCCCGTTTTATCTCAACCGCGATTTGTACACTCTTTGTCTGTTCGATCTGTTCTTCAGTAGCATCAGCAGCTCCCGACCTCGCCGCTGGTAAAAAAACTTTTGAAACCAGTTGTGTAACATGCCACAAAACAGGCCTGATGGGTGCACCTAAACTTGGTGACAAGGTGGATTGGGCACCACGCATCAAGCAGGGAGTTCCTGTACTTGTCAGCCATGCCGAAAAAGGATTTACCGGCAAAAAAGGCACCATGCCAGCAAAGGGCGGTACTGCCACTCTGAAAACTGCTGAAATCACCAACGCTGTCGCGTACATGGTCAAAAGTTCAAAATAAACACCAATTTCTCTTTTCTGTGGAATGGGAGTTGCCATCAGCAGCTCCGTTCCTTTTTCTTCGAAGCATGACGGCAGTAATAAATTCCCTGTCAAACCAAACTCATTAAACAGGAGTATTCTATGTCGCGTTTTATTTCTTCCGCACTTTGTGCACTTTTTGTCTGTTCAATCTGCTCCACTGTAGCATCAGCCAACGACCTTGCAGCAGGTAAAACCCTGTTCGATGCAAACTGTGCTGCATGTCACAAAACCGGTCTCGGCGGTGCGCCTAAACTTGGCGACAAGGCTGCATGGGCTCCTCGTATCGCTCAGGGAATTGATGTGCTTGTCAACCATGCCGACAACGGATATGATGGCAAAACAGGATCAATGCCGGCAAAAGGCGGTACAACTCTGACTACTGCCCAGATCAGCGATACAGTGAATTACATGGCAGAGCAGAGCAAATAAGCTGTACTCTTCTTTATCTCGATTGAAAAGGCGGGAAAACAACCCGCCTTTTCTGTTTCCCGCCCACCACTTCTCATAGACAACGCACTCCCCTCTTTCGATCATCAGGACAGACCGTAACGATGCTATACGATGGAAAATCGGCTGAAAAAGCGTAACTACCGGTATATTAAGGTTTGTACACCAAAATTTGTTTTGTAATGAATAACCATCTTCGTCTTGGCTTTGTCGGAACAGGAAGAATTGCCCGTGCGCTTATTGCCGGTCTCAGCCAGAGAGAGCACACTGTTATTGCCGGCTTTGACAAGGAACCAGCCGCTCTTGCTTCGATTGCTGCCGATTACGCCATTCTTCCCTGCCTCTCAATTGAAGAGGTTGCCCTGAAATCGCAAGTGCTCATCCTTGCCGTCAAACCCTACCAGATGGAAGAGGTGCTCGGAGCATTGAAGCCCTCACTCACCACCAATCATCTGCTTGTCAGCGTTGCTGCCGGAATTTCCTCGGAGTTTATCCGGAAAAACTCCGGCGAGAGCATGAGGATAATCAGGGTAATGCCCAATACCCCGGCCTTTGTCGGCGAAGGGATGACCGCCTTGTGCCGGGGAAAAATGGCTTTGGATGACGATATTCTTCTTGCTTCTGAGCTTTTCAGCTCCATTGGCCGGGTGGCCATTCTCGATGAATTGCAGATGGATGCCGCAACCGCCCTGTCCGGCAGCGGACCGGCCTACATGTTTCATATTCTTGACTCTCTGGCCGAGGGGGGGGTGCAATGCGGCCTTTCACGCGAGGAGGCTCTGCTTCTTGGTGCACAAACCATGATCGGGGCGGCAACAATGGTGCTCTCCGGGCGAAAAGGCCCGGAAGAACTCAAGCAGGAGGTCACGACGCCCGGAGGAACAACAGAAGCCGGGCTGAAGATCATGGATGAACAAAATATACGGCAGATTCTGGTTGCAACAGTTGCCGCCGCTACGGCACGCTCCAGGGAACTCATGAAATAACCGATATGACTGCAAGCTTTGCTCGTTACGGGTACCGCTACCTGTTCATGCTCATCATGGTGGCCCTTTGCGCTCCGGCAGTTGCCGGAGCGTCAGAGCTTCAGGGAAACAAACCATTTCTTGCTTCCTCAATAAACAACAACCATCCCTTTGTGGGCCAGGAAATACTCCTGACCTATCGACTCTATTTCAGGGATATCGCACCGAAAATATCCAATGAAATGACACCGTCGCTTCAGGGTTTGTGGGCAAGGGAGACCGGTGCTGAGCGCTTTATCAAAAGCATCCCGGCAACGGTTAAGGGAAAGGAGTTCAGAAGTGCTGTTGTCAAGCAATTCAAACTGGTACCGATCCAGAGTGGCAAAATTACGGTTTCAGGATACAGCATGCTCTGCACTCTACCGCAAGAACATAGTGCTGCCGACAAAACAGAGCCCATCGAGAACTCTTTACGCATCACCGCTCCCCCCATTACCATCTCAGCCCGTGCACTTCCTGAACCGGTGCCGGAAAAACTTTCCGGTGCCGTAGGGATCTTTTCACTCAACCTCGTGGCAGACAAAGAGAAGCTCAAAATTGGAGAACCACTCTCCCTTAAACTCATTCTCACCGGAACAGGAAGCCTCCTTACCCTGGAACTGCCCGGCATGCAACTCCCCGAAAGCTTTCGGCACAACCCTCCGGAAAAAACAACAAACCTTATAAAAGAGTCTGAGACCACCTCTGGTTCCACAACCTCAACAACTCTTGCCTGGCCTCAATCAGAGGGTGATTTTCAGATCCCGGCAGTAACCCTTGTGGTCTTCAACCCTGACACACAACAATTCAGCATACTTCATTCAAAACCGCTTGCCATAAGAGTCGACGCAGCAGGTCTGAAAGCAGCAGGAGAACGAGACAAACCTCTCAACGGCTTTTCAGAAAATAAAAGCAAGGCAACGACTCTCTTCTCAACGGTCACCATTGCATTCCTCTTGCTTATAAGCTGCACAATATTTGTACTGATCAGAAAAAAACGGCTCACCGGTACAAAAAAAAAGGGGGCCGGGGAGGTGACTGAGCAGTCACCTGAAATCGGAAAATCTGCCAGAACCATGAAACAGCAGCTATTGGCCCTGCTTTCAGAAACAGGTGTAAAGAGTCCCGGAAGCATGACAAGGATGGAATTGCAAGATGCACTGCAAGAGATGAACATCCCCGATGAAACCCGATCAGAACTCCCGTCAGTACTGGACTCGCTTGATAAAATTCTCTATAGCCCTGCCAGAGAAAAAGAGAGTCGAATCCCTGACTGGATAACGACAAAGGTGAACGCTCTGCTGCATGATCTGAAAAAAGCTTGCTCATCGCGCTGAAAGCGCAAAAAACATCAACAAGAAAACCCGATTACTCCGGCAGGCCGAAAAGCGCAATCGCACGTTCAGGATAATCGGTAATAATCCCATCCGCACCGATCTGCTTCATAGCAAGCATCTCTTCTTTCCGGTTCACCGTCCAGGGTATCACCCCTATACCCTCGGCATGGAGAGTATCCATCATGGTCCGGTCTACAAGAGAAAAATGGGGATTGAGATAGCCAGGGACAAAGCCAAGTTCCCGAAAAATACCGTCGGCAGTTTTCGATTCCTCAATCAAAAGGCCATAGCAGAGCCTTGGGTTCAACCTCCACGCCTCCCGAACCACCCGGCCATCAAAAGACTGTATCCTGACATGCTGCGATAACCCTGCGGCTTCCACAAGCTGGAGAACAAGTGCGGCATAATAGTCGGGAGGCGGATGGAAAAAAACATCCTTGTCGGGCCATGACTTTATTTCCAGATTATAGATCATCCTTCCCCTCATGGCCGACGATGCCATAAAAGCCTCCACTTCCCGGAATACCCTGGAAAGAAGCGGCTTGACGGCGACAACACGCACCTGACCGGGAAAGGATGGATGAGGCAGACCGCAGTCAAAAGAGGCAATATCGGCATAGTCCATCTCATAAAGAAGATAGCGCCCATGCTCTTCAATGCCGAGTGGACGACCTTGCGGATCAGCACAAAGAGGAGCGGAAAGCGAGGGGTCATGAGAAACGACTATCTGGTGATCTTTCGATACCAGAATATCAAGCTCCAGAACCCTGATACCAAGGGTGGCCGCATGAAAGAAGGCTTGCAGTGTGTTTTCGGGAAAAAGGGATCTACCACCGCGATGAGCCTGTATTTCAAAAGACATAACGATCACTCTATTGCCACCATAACACAACCGTATTGCATCGAGCAACCCCCTTTTTTGAGCGGTTACAAGAGTTCAAAAAAAGGCACGAAACCAATACTACCGGCAGTACATTGCAAGCAAAGCATTACAAAAACAACTTCCTGCCAGGGCCGTTATGGGTTGCGTTTGCCGGAAGTAACTCGGGATACCTTGGAAAAGCTCTTCTTTTTCGGTTTTCTTTTCTGGAGTTTGTTTCCATCCGCACTTTTTGAAACGGAATTGCCCGCGCCATTCACACCGAAAAGCGGCGAAGGAGCTTTGCTTCTGTTTTTGTTAAACCGGTTTTTGCGATACTTTTTTTCAAGGTCGGCATAGGGACTGGGTGGCTCTGGAGAGGTATTGTGGTTATTAAAATTCGGTTCGTCAATGACCTCATCAACATCATCCAAAACCACGTCGGGATGAACTTTATTAAGCAAGTTTTTTCTGTTTATGTTCAACAAATCAAGAGCGCTTTGTTTTACTCAGGATTATTTCTGAAGGGAGCTTAATTTACGATTTTTGAATCAAAATACAAGAAATAGTGTTATCCATGGATGCGAGAAGAAGCTCCTGATAACGTTTTTGCGTTGCTTCCTGTCTGTTTTAGTGTTAAATTTTATGAATTTTTTAACAAAAAAACGGAGCCCTATAATGGATATTCGCAGATTGATTCTTGCCGTGATTCTTCCTCCCGCATCAGTCACAAACAAGGAGGTCGGGACGGTCATGCTTACCGGACTTCTTACCGCGCTCGGCTGGCTGCCCGGAGTTGCCTTTGCACTGTTCATGATCAACCAGGAAGGACGCCAGGCAAAAGCCTGACAAATCGCCAGCTATGCGCCAGGAGAAAGCAAAACCCGGCGACAAGAATAATGGTTGCTCCTGATGCTATATCAAGCAGGCAGGAGAGCCATAACCCGCAGATGCTGAAAAAGGCCGAGAGTACAACGGCCCGAATCATCATTCCGGGCAGACTGTGGCTCAGCATCCGCGCAATGGCCGCAGGAATGGTCAGCAGCGCTATCACCATCACGATCCCCACAACACGCACCATAACGACGACAGTCAGCGCAATCAGACATAGCATCAGCAGATAGAGTGCCGTCGTTTTCAGTCCCGAAACGGCGGCATACTCCTCATCAAAAGAGATGGCCAGAAACTCCTTGCTGAGCAGCCATACCACGGCAATAATCAGCAGGTCAAGCAGCATGATCATCCAGAGATCAAATGCAGGTACCGTCAGAATATTGCCAAAGAGATAGCTGAAAAGATCGGGGGCATAGCCCGGTTTAAGGCCAATACAAATCACCCCGACCGCCATCCCGACTGCCCAGAAGGTTCCGATTGCGGTATCCTCCGCAACCTTTGCCTTTTTGCTCAACAGACCGATAGCCAGCGCTGCGGCCAGACTGAACGGTATAACGCCGAGAAGCGGATTGATTCCAAGGTAGTAGCCAAGCCCGATACCTCCAAACGCCGTATGCGCTATACCTCCACTGATAAAGCCTATCTTTTTCACCACCACATAGGTGCCGATAATGCCGCAGGCGACACTGGAAAGGAGCGCCGCAAAAAGGGCGTTGCGCATGAACTCAAAAGCAAATATCTCCTGTAGCATACCGTTGGTGCGGTTCAAGGGTTCAAAAACACGGGATTCTGCGCCGCCACCCCTGAAAGACTCGCCCTGCCAGCAGTTGCGCCCGATTCATGCAGTTCAAGCTTGACATTCAATGTAGCAACTTTTGTCACATAACGACCTATAAGAGCGGTATCGTGCGTAACAAGAACAATGGTGAGCCTCTCTTTCAAATGCTCGATCAAATCATAAATGGTGGTTTTCATCTGTGGGTCAATACTTGCCGTAGGCTCATCAAGCAAAAGCAGTTCCGGCTCTCCGGCCAGCGCCCGTGCAATAAGTGCCCGCTGCAACTCCCCGCCCGACAAGTCGCCTATCCGGCGCTCAATCAACCGCTCAAGACCAGCCGCAGAAATCGCCTCATCAACCCGCGTTCTGTCAAGAGCGTTATAGTGCTGAAAAAGTTTTTTTTTCGACAACCGTCCCATCAGCACCAGATCGCGGACACTGATTGGAAACTCACGGTCAAAAAAAAGCCGCTGGGGCACATAGCCGATACGACCAGGGAAGCTTCCTGGCAGCCCGCCAAAAACCCTTACAATCCCGGCAGAAGCCTTCTCCAACCCGAGAATCACCCTGAGCAGCGTCGTTTTCCCCCCGCCGTTCGGGCCGACAAGTCCAAGAAAATCACCGTCACCGACCGACAGTGTCACATTTTCAAGCACCCTCACACCGCCCAGGTCGACGGAAAGCTGGTCACATGCAATTACAGGCGGCCTCATCGCATGGTTTCAATAAACGCACTCGTCGTACGCCGGAGATTATTTTGATAATCAGATGAGAGTGGGTCAACACTGCGGGTCTTGCCGCCGATTTCCAGCGCTATGGTTTGAGCCTGGGAAGAACTGAACTGCGGAGAGACAAAGACGACGGTGATACGATTTGCCTTTGCCTGTTCAATGACACGCTGCATCTGCCGCGGTGTGAGCGTCTTGCCCTCCTCCTCAACGGCGATCTGCTCAAGCCGGAAAGCATCTGCGTAATAGCCCCATGCCGGATGAAAAACCAAAAAGCGCCTGTTTTTTAACCCGACAAGCTTTCCCTGAATCTCCCGGTCAAGCAACTGCAGTTCAGCCTGAAGCTTTGCCGAGTTTGCCGCATACTCAACCCTTCGAGCCGGATCAGCAGCCGCAAGGGCTCGCTCAACATTCTTTACAATGATCATTCCATTTGCCACAGAGAGCCAGTAATGAGGATCATAACGCCCATCCTGATGCGCCTTTCCATCATGCTTGACTGGAAGAAGTCGAATACCCTCAACACCATTACAAACCTTCAGGGAAGGGTTGATCGACAAAAAACGCTCCATCCAGTCCAGCTCAAACTCAACCCCTGAACCGGCCTTGATAAAAAGTGCTGCCTCACCAAGTCGGGCCATCTGCCGGGGAGAGGGCTCATAACTGTGCGGATTTCCGCCTGGTGGCACCATCACTGATACGGCAACATGAGAACCACCAATTCTTTCAGCAAAATAAGCGAATGGCGCAATAGAGGCAACAACCAGAAGCTTTCCCGTTTCGGCAGGCTTGGTGCACCCGTTCAGAAAAAGGGCAAGAAACGGAACCAGAAAAAAGAATTTCCTCACGATCTTCATCATACAAGCCATATTTACCCTTTAATGCCGGGGGATGGTCTATCCATCATCCACCACCCCCTGAAGATACAAAAAAAGGTTGCGCTGTTCCGTCAAAGAAGAGCCTGTAGTAATAAAAAGACAAAAACATTACCAATGGCAGAACAGCCTCTCAAGGCAGCCTGTTCAGGGCACTTACTGTAGCCTTAATTGAGGCAAGGCTGATATTCGAATCAATACCGGCACCAAAAGAAACCTGTCCATCAGCGCAGCCAATCTTGATATAGGCTATGGCAAGAGCTCCGGCACTGCGCCCGATAGCATGTTCGGCATACTCGTCAACACTGAAATCGAGACCACTCACCCTGACAAATCCCTTCACAAATGCATCAAGAGGACCGTTCCCCTGTGCCTCAAAGCTGAACTCCCGCTCTCTGGTCTGCACAACACAGTTTATGGTGGTATCCTCTTCATCCTGACACCGAGGCTCCTCGTCATCCCAACTGATATGGCACTTCTTGAGGGTAACCGGCTCGCAAAGTTTCACATATTCTGCATGAAACAGCTCATTGATCTGCTCAACCGACAACTCAACACCGGTCGTGTCGGCAACCGCCTGTACCGCTTCGGCAAAATCAGGCTGCATCCATTTCGGAATCTGGAGACCATACTCTTTCTCAAGCACATAGGCCACACCACCCTTGCCTGACTGACTGTTGATACGAACAATAGCCTCATAGCTACAACCAACGTCCTCCGGGTCGATCGGCAGATAGGGAACCGCCCATAAACCGCCGGGTGAGTGCGGTTGCGCTTTCATCCCCTTGCTTATTGCGTCCTGGTGCGAACCGGAAAAAGCGGTATAGACCAGCTCCCCCGAATAGGGATGACGAGGATGAATATCCAGACGGGTACAGCGGCGATAGACCTCGCGTATGCGGGGGAGATCGGAAAAATCCAGTTCAGGATCGACTCCCTGGCTGAAAAGGTTCAGCGCCATGGTCACAACATCCATGTTACCGCACCGCTCGCCATTACCGAACAGTGCCCCCTCAACCCGGTCAGCACCGGCCATCAATGCCAATTCAGCAGTTGCCACTGCCGTACCCCGATCATTATGGGCATGAACGCTAATCAGTACCGCATCCCGCGACTTGATGTTGCGGCAGAACCACTCAATGCGGTCAGCATAGATATTCGGCGACGACATTTCAACCGTTGAAGGGAGGTTCAAAATGATTTTTTCATCCTTCGATGCTCCCCAGGCATCCATAACCGCATGGCAGACTTCAAGCGCATAGTCGAGCTCCGTACCGGTAAAACTTTCCGGGCTGTATTCATAACGAATTCCTGTATTGCCGCTCTCATCCTTCAGACGGCGAACAAGCGCCGTCCCTTCGACAGCAATAGCCTTGATCTCCTCCCGGTTTTTGCGAAAAACCACATCCCGCTGCAGGCTTGAGGTCGAATTGTAAAGGTGTACTATGGCATGTTTCGCTCCACTTATGGCATCAAACGTCTTGCGGATCAGGTGCTCCCGCGCCTGGGTCAGTACCTGAATGGTAACATCATCAGGAACAAGATGCTCATCAACAAGCCTGCGCACAAAGGCAAACTCTGTCGCCGAAGCTGATGGAAAACCAACCTCGATCTCCTTAAAACCTATGGAAACCAGAAGCTGGAACATGGAGACCTTTTCCTCAACACTCATCGGCACCGGAAGCGCCTGGTTACCGTCACGAAGATCGACACTGCACCATATCGGCGCTTTTGTGATGCTTCTGTCAGGCCAGCTCCTTGCGGAAATGGCTACCGAAGGGTACTTTGCGTATTTTTGATACTTCATCTTTTTCATGAATGCTTTTCCTTTTTGTATCCTTTAAACGAAAAAAGCCACCTACCCTGAGAAGGTGGCGGCTTTAACAATGTTCACTCTGGCTGAAAAACGAACTAAAAGACACCTACCTCCGGGGCCACAATGCTAAGAAGCAGCAGGGCCAGCAAAGACAGAAGGTTATTCAGGTTCGTTGGACGCATGGGTCAGCACAGAAAGTAAAAAATCATTAGACATCTTTGTTTCAAAATAAAAAAATTGCTGTTCCAAGCAAGCCAGAACATTGTAGATTGCCCCGAAGTATCCTTAATAATAGTCCCCATTAGAAAACAATCCATATCCAGGACAGAAACACAACAAAAAACACACTCTTAATGAGACTGGACGGACCAATTCCTTATAATCCGCAGAATCTCTTTTTTGCTCCCGGAGCGAAGCATCATACTGCACCACTGGCTGTCTGAAGCCATTTTGCTAACGACACCCAGCAGTCTGACATGACTGTTCGGATCGAAAAGCGGAGAAAGGATCATGAACATGATACGAACGCTATTGCTGGACTCCTTATCATAAATACCAATTTTATTGACGCCAATAACCATAACCGGTTTTTTTAATTTTTCAAGCCGGGCATGAGGGATGGCTATCTCCTCCCCGATAAAGGTACCTCCCCGTTTTTCCCTTTCAAGCAGAGTGTTGAGTGCTATAGTTTCGTCAATATCGGAATCAATGATGCAGCATTCGTGCAAAAGCTGGAGAATGGCATCTTCTTTTTCAACAACACTCTCCCACAAAATTACCCGTGCATTTTTTACTTGTTCTTTCCATGCATTGCGTAACGGTTTTCCTGTCGGAATCACCTCTTTTATGACTGAAAAGTAGTCTGTAAAAGCTTTTTTTGACGCAGTAGTACCCTCTTCTTCCCTCGTATCAAGCACAATCACGCTGATACCCCGGCACTGGTTGATCAATTGTTCAACAATGGTCTGGCGACCCTGAATACGCTTCCAAAAAGGCTGTGTTCGTCCGGAATTTCCAATAATAATGTGCCCAACACGATACTCCCTGGCAAACTGCAGAATGGTTTTAACCACATCGTCGCCCTTGTAGGTAAATACCGTGGCTCCGAGCTGCTGGGCAAGAGCAAGAGTATCGGAAAGTATTCGCTGTACTCTGGCATCAATATTGGTTGGGATCGACGAGAAAGTTTGTACATAGACCGCATACCAGTTTCTGTTCAGTCTCCCTGCGATTCGCGATGCATAACGCAGAATGGTTTCACAGTCCCGCGTTTTTGAGCTGAGGCAAACCATAAGCTGATCCGGATTGGAAGCAGATTCATCACTGAACTGGTTTCGCCGCTTCAAATCGAGCTGTGCTGCAAGTTCCCTTAACGTCAACTCCCGAAGCTGCTCAAGGTTTTCCGGCCTGAAAAAGTTTGAACGAGCAGCTTCCGTCCGACCGGGAACATAGACTTTCCCTTCACTCAAACGCTGCCGCAGATCATCGGTCGTCATATCGACATTGACGAGTTGATCAGCCAAAGCAAGAATACGGTCTGGCACCCGCTCCTTGACCTTTACTCCGGTTGCATGCTCTACTGTCTCATAAAGGCTTTCGATATGCTGAATATTCAATGTTGAAATCACATGAATACCAGCAGCAAGAATTTCCTCGATATCTTCATAGCGCCGTGAATTTCTGCTGCCAGGAACATTGGTATGCGCAAGTTCATCGATCAACACAACGGCGGGACGACGCTGGAGAACTGCGTCAATATCCATTTCTGTAATTTCTATCCCCAGGTATAGCTGACTTTTCCGCGGAAGAATCTCCAGTTCTGAAAGAAGGGTTTCAGTCTCCTTGCTTTTATGGGTTTCTACAAAACCGACAACGACATCAATACCATTGTCATTAAGACGACGTGCTTCCTGCAGCATCTGCCAGGTTTTCCCCACTCCTGCACAGTAACCAAGATAGATCTTGAGTTTACCTCGTTGTGAGCACTGAATGAGATGCAGAAAACTGTTGGCTCTGTTGCTCTCCATAGCTTACTTTCCACAATAGAATTGGATGTTGATATTCATTTCATTACGCCGATACCAGCCCATGCCGCAAGCGCTGCCAGAATCAGAAAAATGAGTATCCCGAGATACAGGTAATGGTACACATTCATGCATCGCCTCCTGCCGTTTTTTGTGCTCATCTGTTTTTTCGAACAGGCAGAGTGAAATAAAAAATCGAACCGTTGCCTGAATCACTTTGTACGCCAGCCATTCCACCATGAGTTTCAACAATTTCCTTGACAATCGAGAGCCCGAGACCGATACCACTCTTCTCTTGCTGACCTGGAACCCGGTAAAACTGTTCGAAGAGATGCTCAAGATGCTCAGGTGCAATGCCTGAGCCGGTGTCGGCAACAGAAAACCTGATACTATCAAGTACTTCAGCAGCACTAATTGTTATTTTGCCACCAGGTGAGGTAAACCGCAATGCATTTGAAAGAAGGTTGGCAAAAACATGCCGGATACTCTCGATGTCGGCCATAACGTCCGGCAATCCCTCTCCAATAGTATTGACAATCGAGACTCCCTGATCACGGGCTGCAACAAGAAACTGCTCGGTGCCCTTACCAATAAGAGCAGGAGATACCGGCAGAATATTCAGGTGAGCTTTTCCGGACTCAATACGGTTGATATCGAGAAGATCATCCACAATATGCACCAGACGCTCACTTTCCTCACGCGCAGCAAGGAGCAGCCCCGCCTGTTGTTCATTCAGGGAACCGATACGCTCTTCAAGCAAAAGATGAATAGACATCCTCAGCGAAGTCAACGGGGTTCTCAATTGATGAGAGACCGTTGCAATAACGCTGCGCTTCAGTTCAAGCTGCTCATGAAGCTGTGTAACATCCCTGAAAATCAGAGCTGTTCCGATAACATCACCGTTTTCTGTGCCAGAAGGAACAGGTACCGCAACGGGTTGAAAAAAATATTCCCGATTCCCGGCAAAATGCTGAACGAAACTGCTACCATCTTCGGATTCCACCACGGTACCCTTCCGAAAGCTTCTTTGCAGCAACTCGGTCAGCCATGCAAAGCCAAGATCGCGAACGTTAACACCAGGCTTGAGACGAAAAAACTGTTCGGCACTCTCCGTTGATACTTCCACACATCCGTCAAGATCAAGCACCGCTATTGGTGATGGCAGCACCTTGAAAACCTCCTGCGTGGCCCTGCGTGTCCGGATCAGGATTTCCCTGTCGCGTTTGCGCATTTTGCGCAACGTTGCCGCCATTTCGTTAAAAGAGCCGGAAAGCTGGCCGATTTCATCCTTGGAAGCGGTATCAAGTACAAGGTCAAGATTTCCCTTCCTGATCTCTTCAGCCGACGCTATCAGCTTTTTTATAGGCATAAGAATCCATCGGTGCGACTGATAGCTGAAGAGCAGAGCAAGAATTGTACTTGCAAAAATTGCCGCAAGCATGATATTATGTGCCGATAAAGCCATCATCCTTGCCTTATCATTTGCATCATTCATGTTTTGCTGGTTCATTTCGAGAACCTGGCGCGCCAGCAGTTTTATATCACGGAACAGAGGCTGAAGCTCTGAAAAATAAAGACTTTCTCTTTCAGCTACAGAAACTGATGAATCTGAAACACGATCAATCACCCCGATATATTGTTCAAAAAGCATCTGAATCTTGCGGGCTTTTTCATGCTCTCCTGGCAACGTAATATTACCAAGCTCTACACGCAGAGCCGTTCTGAAAGCCTGTTCATACTCCCTTAATGTACGAACGCCCTCATGGTCATGACCAGCAAAAATAATCAGCACTCCGCTGTCAATGCGCTCCAGGGATTCGGTCATCTCCTGGCAGGCAATAACGCTACGATAGTTCTGTTTAAGAATAACATCAATGGCGCCACCAAGCGCATCAATCTGGCGGATGGTAAGCACGCCCATTGCAGCAACAATAAGAAGCAGTCCCCCGAATCCAAGAACAAGTTTTTGCCGTATACCAATCATAAGCAACTTCCTGACAGATATGGATGCAAACAGCGTATCGAAGCTGCTTCTTATAAAAAAAACAAGAGGGTTTAAAAAGCCTACCTGATTTTTGCAAGGCAGGCAAGAAACGTCGCCAAGCAAAACAGCCGTTATACCTTGACCGGTAAAATCACAAAGGGAATACCTTGCACATAGAGATTTCTCTGTATGGCAAAAACGGTATAGTTGTGCAGCCAGCGATCCATCAGCGACTCTTTGATAAAAACAAGCTGACCACCAAAAAAGACAATATTGGGGAATTTTTCCGTAATTGCCGGAACAAGCTTGTTGACCTCATCAACCACATCGGTTCCAAGGGAATAATATGCCTCGGAATAGTACCCATGCTCGTTCATGTAGTCCACATATTTCGACGTTTCATTACGTACAAAACTGCCGAGATTCTCTATTTCATCAGCTCCCTTGAAGTTCCCCGCATCAATGGAGCCGATCTCAACAAAAACATAATTTTTATAACTATCGCCGAACAACCGGAAAACACTGAACAATGTATGCAGGCCCAGTCCATTAAAGCCGTTCACCAGAATAGCCGCAGTTTTTGCCTTAGGATCAAAAACCGGCAAGAGACGAGAGCGATCGCTTTCCTTGTCGTGAACATCCGATCCTGTCAGCACCGCGGCCTCAACAATGACATCAAGCCGTTTCAGGATCTGAGTGGTACTATTGTAATGAGCTTTTATAATAAATGCACCCAGAACAAGAAGGCCTGTTATCACCATGGTCACCCACCCACCTTCATCAAACTTGAGAACAAGTACCGAGATCAAAATAAAGGTCGTCAGTATCAAACCGATTCCATTAATCAGCAGTTTCCTGCGCCATTTTTTTTCTGTTTCCCTTTTTGTCCACCAATGCCGAACCATTCCGAGCTGTGAAAGGGTAAAGGTGATAAAGACATTGATACTGTAAAGGACAATCAGAAAATCAACCGATCCATTTGAGGCAAGCATCATGATCAAGGCCGCAGTTCCCATGACAAGAATCCCCTTTTCCGTCACAAGCCGGTCGCTCAGCATGGCAAAACGAGCAGGCAACCACTTGTCGAGCGCCATATTTGCAAGAACCCTTGGTCCGTCCAGAAAACCTGTCTGTGCAGCAATAAAGAGCAGAACCGCTTCGGAAAAGAGCGTTACCCAGACAAAACCAACACCGTAAAACCCACCCCATGATGCCGTGACCCGCTGAAAAAGCATTGCGTTCAGAGTTTTTCCAGGCATATCGCGGACATCAAAAAGAATGTAGGCAAGCATAAGCCCCATAACCGTCAAAGAAAGAGAGATCGCCATATAGCGCATGGTTTTCTTTGCCGTCGCAACTTTCGGATCCCGCAAAACGGGAAGGCCGTTGCTGACAGCTTCAATACCGGTAAAGGTACCGGCACCAAGACTGTAGGCCTTCATGATCAGAAAAAGCACTCCGAAAACCCCCATCGTATGAAATGAACTGGTAAGCTCACGTCCTGTTTCATGATAGACTTTGCCAAAATCCGCAAGATGAGAGAGCACCGCATAAACAATCACAATCAGGTGGGTAGCAACAAAGAGCAGAAAAACCGGAACGAGAGGCATCACCGCCTCCTTGATCCCCCTGAGGTTCAGCAGCAGTAAAGCGGTAACCCCGAATACCGCAAACCACAATTTATAGCCAATCAAGCCGATAGGAAGAAAACTGAAAATGGCATCCGCGCCGCTGGCAATCGATATGGTAATGGTGAGCACATAATCAATCAGGAGCGCACTGCCTGAAATAACGCCCATCTCCGGAGAGAGCAGTTTACTGGCTACCAGATAGCCGCCACCACCAGATGGAAACAGTTCAATAATATGCGAATAACTTGATGCGATAATGAGAATGGTAATACCAGTCCCTATGGCAACAAAAATTCCAAGTGTAGGATGACCCTGGAGTGCCTTGAACGCCTCCGGTGGCCCATAACAGGAGGAGGAAAGACCGTCCGAACCAAGTCCCACCCACGCAAGAAATGCGGTCAGAGCCAGTTGGTGAAAAATCCTGTGATCCCGGAAATCACGTGCACCACCAAGAAAAAATGTTTTTAACTGCCGGAATGCTTTATTCGCTGTCATAAATGTAATACAAAAAATTAACCCCCCTGTTGAGAGCTTGTTGTTCGCCCTCCTTCTGCCCAAGGAACTGGATCAAAACAGACACAGACGCCAACATCCAGATCAACAAAACTGTTGCAGCCTGCCTTTAAATCACAAACATAAGGAAAGGGTGCCATAGGGCATATTGCGGAACACAAGGGTAGAAGAGAGAGTGCATTGAATTTTGCAAGGCGGCAAGAAAAAGTCAGATCCTGTATTGTTTCCGCTTTCTCCAAAGGGTTGCCTGATCAATACCCAGAAGCTCTGCGGCTTCCTGAAGGGATTTTGATGACGCAAGAATACGGCGGATATGGTTTTCTTCAATCACATCAAGAGTCAAGGGATCTCCAATACGCACAGGATGCGCTTTGGAGAAAATCTGTTCGGGTAGAAGTTCCACACCTATTCGATTGGCTTTACTCAGAATAACAGCACGCTCAACAACATTGCGCAACTCCCGGACATTGCCCGGCCAGGAATACGTCCTGAGTGCAAGAAGGGCACTCTCCATAAATCCATCAAGGTTTTTATGGTTCTGGGAAGCAAAAAACTTCAGCATGTTCCCTGCAAGCTGCTCAACATCATCAGGTCTGCCCGCAAGGGGCGGCAAGTCAATCTGGATAACATTCAACCGGTACAAAAGGTCTTCACGAAAACGCCCCTCCCTGACCGCCGTCTCAAGATCCATATTGGTTGCAGCAATGATCCGTACATCCGCTTTGCGTGTCTGATAATCACCGATCCGCTCATACTCTCGATCCTGAAGAAAACGAAGAAATTTGGGCTGTATTGCAAGGGGAAGGTCTCCGATTTCATCAAGAAACAGCGAGCCCCCTTCGCAGGAGGATACCCTTCCCGGATTATCCCTGACAGCCCCGGTAAATGAGCCTTTGACATGACCGAAAAGCTCACTTTCAAGAAGCTCCTGACTTAATGACGGGCATGAAATCACCCCAAATGGTTTTTCTGCCCTGCGGCTCCAGTTATGAATTGCTCGGGCAAGAACCGTTTTT
>CAIMHT010000006.1 GCA_903840935.1 uncultured Chlorobiaceae bacterium | reverse complement strand
GGCAATGCGCTCACGGATTGGCACCATCACAACGGTTTTACCAACCACCCTTATCCATCCCCGCGCCTCAAGGTCTCCCTGGGCAATGCCGGTGCCACGCAGGGTTTTGTGCAGCTCGTCACGCTCCATCTCTGTACGCTTCTTGAACAAACGCAGGTACAACCGACTGGCTGGTTCAGCACTGTCGGGCGGATGCACTCCGCCAGTCAGAGAAGTATTTTCCAGCAAATCATCAAGAAGCTGATTGATGCCAAGCAGGGCTTCGCGAACATCAAGCACCTGATTGTCGCCGGTAAACACCTTGCCATAATGCCGGGAGTAAAACTCCAGCGACTTGCCCCGAAGAATCACCCTCAAATCGGATTCCGGCAGCTCTTTGCCATGGGTGTGCTCCAACAGCTCCTTCAACCGAAAGCTCTCCTCTTTCACCCAGCGCCGCATCCGCGCCCAGCTCACCGGCTCCGGCTCTCCGAGACGTTTCCGGCAGACGTGAATGATGTCGTATTCGATAGTTTTAGCACCAAACTGCGCACCTTCACCTTTGCTTTCATCACTGCGAATAGGATAAGTCGCAACTAAAACATAACCAGCCTCAAAAAGTGCTCTTAAAACATCGTTCCAGGCACTATCCATGCTGTGATGAAAGGTAAAGGCCATAATACCGCCATCTTTGAGACGGCGACCAGCCTCCGCCCAGCAGGCAGATAGAGTCTGGCTGAAGAAATCGCTTGAAGGTTCCGGCCGATAGAGGATATTCTGATCTTTTTCAATTAAGGAATTATCGCCAACAATATCCCTGATATGAGCCAAATACTTCGATTCAATGAAAGGTTTTTTTTCATAATCCTCACGATCATCAGGGTGTTCTGCCTTATTATCAACGGCTTCAAGACTTCGTGGAGTACACTCAGGCTGAAAATACAACTCCTCTGGCATATCCAGATACCATTTACGGAGAGGAATCCGTAACCAGACATAGAAAAAATCGCCAAGATCAGCATAAAAAAGATTATTGCCGAAAGGTGGGTCGGTAATAACCAAATCGAACAGCTCGTTGCCAAGCTGAGAAAGGTCGGTGGATGAGCCACAGTAGGGTTCGTTTCCGGGAATGATCGGGTCACCCAATTTCAATCGTAAGCTTTTGGCCTTTTCGAATTCAGGGAGCAACATACATTCCCAAGGATTTTTTGCCCACTCAACACCACCTAAGGTGTTAGAAGTATTTGACTGCCAATTTCCTCTGCCGAGTGAATGAAATACACAATTTTCAACAACTAAACTCTTTGAGTGATAATTCGAAGTTGAAAGATGCGGAGCCATGCAGTCACGAGAAATATCCCAAAAACAGAACATATTCTGATTCCGCAAGTACTGCTGAAAAGCCCCCATAACCTGTTCCCGAACATCCAAAGGCCATGAATCTTCCGGTGCTTCCGTAATAACCTTGAGAAGCTGGGCAAGCACAAAAAGCTGGCGAGAATTGAACATTTTCCACCAATAATCAAAATTCCAGCGATCCATATTTTGAATCCGACTATCATTGTCATGCACTCCGGCTGGATATGGATTTGTCAAAATTCTTGGCCAATATTCCGCCAAATCTCCCTCTGCCCGCCTTGCCCACTCCTCTTCAGCCGCATTGAGCCGACTGATATCATATTCATCCGGTACTTTAAAATATCGTCCTCCGTAGGTATAACCCTCGGCATCACACTGGGAGCAATGGCATTGCAAGGCATAAGTTGCAACTGAAGCCGTGTGCCCGGTTGGACGCACTGATTCGAGTGTGTTACCCTCACGCCCGCAGGAGGCACAGGTAAAATGCGCTTTGCGATGCACAGTACCCAGCCCGGTCTCAATCACCGTCCCGTCAGCCAAAACCACCTCATCCGGCAGTGAAGCCCCTCGAACCTCAACAACGCGCAAATTCTCCAGCCGTTTCATGAACCAGTCGGCGGTTGCCTCTGCCGGTGCTCCGGCCCATCCGCCATACTCCCGCTCCCCGTCAAAACCTGATGCGCCTTTCAGCCATTCGGGATGGATGAGCAGGTACATCTGAACCGGCTTGTTCCTGAGACCAAACTCCTTTTTCTTTCGCGCTGTTGCACCAAGTGCGGGCTGGGCATGGCGCGTAAACTGGTCAACAAGGCGCTTTCCGGCAAAGGTACCACATTTCGGGCAGTGCAGCCCTGGCTCCTCGCTCCCCCTTGCTTTCAGGGTGAGGGCTCGCTCAAAGGTGTCGGCGGCGTTGCCTTTGTCGTAGTCGTTCAGGATGCGGGCAAACTGCTGCGTCATTTCGGTGAAGGGTGTATCCCCATCCACAATAATGCGCTCTGCTCCGGGAGCCATGCGGGTTTCACCAAGTTCAGCGTGAAAGGTTGTTCCGCATCCGGGGCAGGTCAGTTCGGCGTACCCGGTGGAAAGCTTTTTCTCGGCAATAACCGGTGTGCGGAAAATCGGGGTACGGTGGCCGCACCCTTTAGCCTGGCAGGGGCCGTGCTTTGCCCAGAAGGTGCAGATCACCTCCGGCCCTTCCCATCGGTAACGGAAGCGCTGTTCCGGCGGCAACGCTATCGGGTCAATTTCAACCGGTGCGCCGCTTTCGATATCTATCCATCGTCCCTTGTGCCCTCTCGGGCAGGTTGTGGTATAGAATGGCTGTATCTGCGGTTTGACCTGCACTTCAATGGAGGAGAAGAGTGCCTTGACCTGCTCCGGGTCGCTGCACGCCAGTTCGTTTTTTACCACAAACCAGGCCACCGGGTTGAGGTCAACGCCGGTCATCTGCATACCAAGGCGGGAGCCCTCCACAAGCGTGGTGCCGCCACCCATAAAACAGTCGAGCACGCGGAGCTTTTTGAATGATCCCGCTTTTTGATGGTTGCAGTAGTAGTGCTCCCACACCAGTTTGGCGGCCTCATTGGGATCATCCGGTGCTTCAGTTGCCGCCGAAATCAGCATGGAGCGGAAAACACTCGAACGACGGCGGGCCCACCATTTCGACATCTGGTAGATCGGCTTTCCGGCGTTGCCTTCGAGAATAGAGAGCGCGTTGATCTGCGCTATGGGAAAATCAGCTTCAAGGCAGGTGAGCTTGCGGTCAGGATCAGAAAAGTCCGGGACAGGAAGCTTTATCGCCTTGCCAAGCTTTTCAGGGAGCAAGTCACCCTGTTTGTCAGCCTTCGTTTTGCGCCCGCTCTTTTTCGGGTAGCCGGTTGATGATTCATGAACGTGACCAAATAAGTCCATTCCTATGCGCCGGTTTCATTGATGGCAAAACTTGCCGGAGAGGTTAATACCCACGATTTACCGACTTTTTCGGGCCGCCCCATGACTGATACAGTTTTGTTGTCTTTATGAGCATCGCAGGCAGTGCGATAGTTTTCAGGGCTCAGGGAGACCTTGATATTGACCTTGCGATTATTACCAATATCCCACGCAATGATAACCTGCCGTCCGTCGGAGTCGCCCGAATCATCGTCACTGTCGAGTGATTCCGCTTTCAACTGTATGATTTTCCCGATTATTGCAGTTTCCTGCGACTCGGTTACTGCCCGAAGTGATTTTGCTGCGGCTATATCTTGCGAACTCTTTTTGATTTTCTGGACAATATCGGAAACGGCAGTTTGCTCAAGCGCTGCAATAAGTTTGGCCGCTGACTGAATTTTGGCAACGGCATCGCTATAGTCTTTTCCATTTGGCAGAACAAGCTTGATTTCATGATTGAAATCGTCGTTACGCTCGTACTGGTAGACAAGTAATGATGGATTTGGATGGTCGAGCTTTGTCCACCCTGTTTTACGGATATAGGCCGTTATATCCTCTACGCGGAGCTGCCCAGCGCTATCATTCATAAAAAAATATCTTAATAGTCAGCATAGTTTGCTCATTATAGTGCAGAAAACTCTATCCATGGCACGGCAACTTCAAGCAGGCTCATTCCGCCATGACACAGGTTGGGGAATCCGCTCTGAACCTTCCATTTGCGTTGCCCCATAATGATCTGCTGGTTGTTGTGCGTCATGACGATTGGGGGCATAAATTTTTTCAGCCAGGGTTCCGTGAGCGCTTTATTGCGTGACGCACCAAAGGAATTTCTTAACATTGCTATCGCATCGGGCTCTTCGATTTCAGAAGAGAAGCGCTTGCTTACTGCGTACCCATGATCGGAGGTGATGACCAGCGCCCGTCCCTGACGAAGCTTGTTGATGAATTTCCAGAACCCCTCTCCTTGCAAAGCGGTTGAAGCCAGACTGGCGATCTGGTCGGGATTGTTTTTGTAAAGATGCAGCAGATCGTCCAGCCAGGAGTGCCAGATGACGATGTTGGTTGATGGCGAGATGGCGCAATCCTCAAATGGCAGGCTGAGCACATCAGTACAACACTTTCCATCGAAGAGTGCAAAGGTGGCGGGTTTTCCATCGTTGGCCAAGGCACTTCTTGATGGCAGGCCAATTGCCTGGGCAAAGTGGGTGGTGGTGGAGGGAGATTCCGATCCAGTGACCTTGACCTCCTTCGCCTGGATGCCTCTTGCCTCTGCGGCCCGGAGCAGAACAGGCAACTCACGTAAAGAGAGTGCATCGAGGATGAGAACAGCCTTGCCCGGGCTATGCCGTGTCCACTCTTTGAGGCTCGCTGAGGTTTTTACGGCCACTGCCGGAAATGCTTCCCAAAGTTCCCATGCAGCCTCACTTAACAGGCGGTCAGGGGTGACGGTTGCATTATGAAGCAGCACAGGCGATGAAGTCTGCCGGGCAATCGCAAGCAAAGAGGAGAACATCTCCACCCAGGTTGTTGCCGCAGAGTGTGAACCGAAAATGAGGGCGTTCCAGTCAATATTCTTCATGATTGATCGCCTCCATCGCGCCAGGTGATATCGAGTGTCGCTTTGAATGAGGATGGTATGCGTTGCAGAATCTGCTTGATCTGCTGAGAGGTAAGGCCAGAAAATTCGATGCGTGCAGTTTCAATGGATTGACTGGAAGAGACTCCCCATGATTCGAAACAGCCCGAGAGGTTGATTCCCGTTGCTGGTTCGGCGGATTTACAGGTTTTTGCCGTTGGGCGGGGTATTGGCTGGGTGATGGCGCTCTTGTCATCAAGACCACTTACGATACCTCCACCAGAAGGAGGTGATGGTAAGTAGGGAGTGTTCACGTTGCTCACTGGCTGAACAACCGGGGGAGGATTCGGAGCGGTGACTGTTCCGCCACCTGCGGCTCCAGGCAGGGCAAGCTGAATCTGGCGTAACTCCTGACCGGTGCGAAATGCTCTGGACTGGATATAACGTAATGCAGCCTGGTCAGAGTCCTCTTCGTCGCGCCGCCTTATCCATTCTCCGTTGACATTGAGGACAATGGCCCCTTCGGCGACAAGCTCCAGCACCAACTCGTTGATTTTTGTCTCTCCAAGGAAAGGAATTGCCTCTCCGGCGTTGGGTGGAGGTGGCTCAATCAGGTCGTCAAGCAGGGATCCCATAAAGTCAGACTCTTTTGCGCGTTGCAGCACAAAAGAGCGGAATTCGCTCTTGTCGAAAAGGTCAGAGAGAATCTTTGCCTCAACAGCAGGCGGAATCTCCCCGCCTTGTGCGGCTATTTTTTCAAGGTCAAAGAGGCAGCGCTGCGGTTGCTGAAAATTCCATTGCCGCAAAAGGGCAAGCCGATTGTAACGGGACTTCAATAAGGTGCGGAACGGTCGGTTAAAATCCTGGTGCAAAGAGAAATATACTGGGTCAGAACCCCATCCTTCACGAGAAGAGAGATAGCTGCACCGGGCCGAGTAGAGAAGCTCTTTATCATTGTAGAGGCCCGGCATATCAACGGCTGGCAGTAAAAAACGAATGGTGTTACGCCTTTTCTGGACGTGCTTTGCCAGCCAGGGGCCCAGTGTTGCATTCACTTCATCGCTCTCTATGTTGTCCGGAATGACCAGAAGCACCGGCCTGTCCCATTTTGCCGGGTTGTCGGCTTCTTCAAGCTCACTCCAGGGGTCATCGCGCCAGTTCTGGGCAAGCACAATGATTCGGGAGACGTTCTCCCTGATATCCTGACCAGCAAGCTCATATCGCAAATATTTTCGAATCCACTGCATATCCTGACCAGGGTAGAGCGTCGACCCGCTCGTTTGCGCCGCACTGCATTGCCAGAGCCGGTCATTTTTGGCACAGGCCCGAACCTTCGCTCGCGGGTTCTCGTTGATGCCAAACCAGAGTGGCCCGCCAGGCACCTCGTCACCATGAATATTGACACTGTTCTCTATAAGAAGGGCTAATTCAGCCTGAAAGGAGTTGTTGTCGATACAAGCTTCACGGGTAATATCAAGATGCAACTCAGCCGGGGTTCCACCCGCACTCTTTCCTTGGGAGATGGAGCGCATCCAGAGAGAGCTGACCAGCTCACGAACATGGGGAACCGTTGAGCCGGAATCACGCACCGCAAAAAGATTCCGCTGGGCTATCTGGCGGAGTTTTTCCTGACCTGCCTGAACTGCTATGGAATCGACCAGCGTCTGCACTTCGTCTGACTCACCATCAACAAAAAAATCGGCGGGAGTAATGACGGGCACAAGCGCACCGCGACTGCGAAACACCTGGGCAAGAATCCGAATGAGATCCCTTGTCTCTTGTGCTGCCGAAGAGAGCAGAATGTGGTCTTCAAGCAGATCAAGCAGCTCCGGAGTGAAGGGCCAGCAGGTAAAGACCTCGTGTTGAATCCGCTCCTTTTCAGCTTCGGACTTGTTGGCATAGAACAAACGAAACCGCTCGGTCGAGTAGATGCCAGCAGTTGTGATAATATCTGCATGCTGAATATTGCGCCTGTTTTCAAAGAGCCGGTGCAAAAGAAGTTTCTGGCGATCCTGCCGGGCTGAGGGGCCACGAAAATCAATGATAACAGGCGATTGCCGATGCACCTGCTTAAAGGCTTCATTATCATTATTGAGCACCGAAATCACAAAAATCAGTAGCTCCGGGCGATCGGCAGCAATTTCAGAGAGAATCTGCACAAAGTTGTAGGCGTATTGCTTGAGCAAAAGACCTGTTTTAGGATCTTTGTCAGGCAGGCCGGTATACCATGTCTGAAATTCATCAAGGATTAAAGCAATGGGCTGCTCTTCAAACATCTTCTCCAGAAGAGTGCGAGGCGGAAATGTTGAAGACATGCTCTCAAAATGGCCTCGGTAATACTCCCCTTTTGGATGACGCTCAAACACAAGATCCCAGAGAAATGGATATTCCTGATTTTGCACAGGCTCGGAAATAGGGAAGTAGCCCTTGAGCAGTTCCAGCTTGCTTAGCTCATCACTGCCGAGCTTCGCACCCCACTCTTTGAGCCATGACTCCACAACTTGAGGAGAGTGAAGAGCATGATGCATCACTGCCATGATATGCGATTTGCCTCGACCACGCCCCCCCATAAGAACGATGGGGCGCCCACTGTTTTTCACACTGATCGCCTTGAGGGCGGTCTGGATATCGGCGGTCGGATAGGTGATCGACAAAATAGAATCAGCAGACTTCTGGGCAGCGCCCTTGTTATCGCTGGTTCGCAGTGCAATAGCGGTGCCGGGCATGTGTGCCCCGAGAAATTCATCCCTCAGTTGTAATCCCAGCATTCTTGCATAGTATAAAAATAAAAAAGCTGTACACCTGTGAAGCCAACAGTTGAAAAAAGTCAGCAACTCAAATAAAATAGCTCTAAATATACAAATCTATTGCGCTTATATAAATGATTTCGTCTGATTTAAGTCAATATTTGTATTGGATTTATTTCATCGTTGCTTCAGAAATTGTAACTGTTTTATCCTAAGATCGGCGCGAAGAAGATCGGGATCGCTTGTGCCCAATCTGGATTCAAGCTCTTGACGTAGAACTTTTGCTTGATCGGTATCGTGTTCTCGAGCTTCCACAGCCTGCCAGTATTCAGCTAATTGTTGGACTGTATCAATATTTTGAGGTCGTGGGTAAGTACCAAACACCTCAGCAAGAACGCGGGAGTTGTCGGCTCCGTAGGTACCTACATCATCCGGGAGCTGCTCAAACTGATGGTCAGCGCCAAGCAGTTTGATATGTTCGCGGCGTACTGTGGTGAGCACCGCCGGACTGTGTGTTGAAACAATGAGCTGGGTGTTAGGAAAAGCTGCCCGAAGAGCGGGAATGATCTTTTGCTGCCAGCAAGGATGAAGGTGCTGTTCGATTTCGTCAATAAGTAAAATGCCCGGCGCTTCAAGCGGGTTTGGCCAGTTTGGATTGGCCTGAGCAAGTCGACGGGCGAAGTCGAGTACCAGCGCAAGCAAGTTACGATAACTGTCGCTCAGTTGCGCCAGCTCGAATGCACGCAAAGTGCCATCGAACTCCCTGATTTCAACCATCAGTCGTGGTGGACTGCCATCAAAGTAAATACGCTCCAGTCCATCAATGGTAAGTTTCAATGCCTCTCGTACAGCACGCAAGTCAGCAAACTCCGTGCTGTCGCCATTCTGGACGTTTACATGGGCACGGAGTTCGGCGTTCTCACGCAAATAGAACCACTGGCACATGGCAGTAAAATTTGCAGCCGCATTGAGAGCACTGACGAATGCCTTGTCTCTGGCAAGGTCGAGTTTAAAGATATCTCCAAGTTCAGGCATTCCCCCCATCCTCCGAGTAGCACGGTAGTAGGCTACAACGGGCAAAGGAATCAATGCTTGCGGACTTTTGACGATTTCTTCCCAAAGGAGCGTTATATAATAGTGAAGTTCTGAGACTCTTTCCGAAGCGCTGGTGTCGTAAATGAACGTGGCTGGAATACTATGAACAATGTGATCTGTCCACTCCAGCAGTACGTTTTGTCCGTCAGGTGTTTTTCCTGTGAAATCTTCGATTGGATAGTAATCCGTTACCCCTGCACTGATCTGTACGAATTGCTTGCGCCCGGCAAAAGACTCTCCAATTGAGGGAGTGATGGCAATATCCGTAGCCTGAAGTGCAGCCCCCTGCATTTTTCGCTGGCTCTTGCCTCCCCCACCATTTGCGGCGACGAGTTCGTACAGTGCAATGGCGATGGCATCAAGAATGCTGCTTTTGCCTGCACCATTGGCACCAACAAAAACATTGATGTCGGGGTGAAGCTTGACCGCAAGTGACTCAAAGCAGCGGAAGTAGGTGATGTCGATTGTAGCAAGTTTCATGGTGGTACCTCAGCACGGACGCAAAGACAAACAAAATTGACACTACAAACCCCAAAATCGGGTTCCCAATTGAAGTGTTTTTTATTCTCAAGAGGTTAAAGCCTCAATTCTTTTAATCCATGCCTCAAACACAGGCGCAAAAAACATGAACCCGGCTCATCGTGATGGCCTCCCGCCGAGTATGTTTTTCTGCCATAGCTCTCCGAGAGAATATGCATCAAGCCAATTTTTCAGAGCCTGCGAGTCCAGACGGTGCAGGCAGGTAAAACCTTCTGTCCGATCAGCAACAACAACATCTTCAGCATCAAACTCGTTCAAAAGATCTGTGGACTGCGTAGAGACAATCAACTGTCGCCGCTTAGAGACGGAACGAAGCATTGCGGCTAAAAGGTGAATTGCAAAAGGGTGCAAACCAAGCTCAGGCTCATCAATCAATGTTCTTTTCTTTTAAACCAAGATCGTGATTGTTGCCCAATAAAGCAGCTTCAATGTACGGATAAAGTTCAAAAAAAACGTCACGGGCGGAGAGGTTGTCGGCAATCCATTTCCGAGCAGGCACCTGTGAATTGCCGCAATCCCCTTCAATTATCAAATCAGTAACAACAACAGCGCCGTGAAAACGTCTGTCAGAAAAGACTACTCGCCCTTTGGAATTGATGACGGAGGATATCCGAATTTTTCAAGCAAGCGCAGAAGTATCACGGGATACTTCTCGCTCCGTTTCATCCTTGGGATGCGCAAGCGCGGCCTTCTTATTCAAAAGTCAGATTGACTGATTGTAGGATTGATTGATTGTAATATTGCAAGACAAGGATGGATAGCGAGGGGGCACGCCGCGGCGTGCCCCCTGCATGTCGTAACATGCCCGTTGGTACTATCTATTGATATGCAAAACCTTTGCAGGCGGAAAACCATTAAAGAAAGTCGATGATGCGTGACTGTAGGCGCCAATATTTTCACTGTAGACCAAATCCCCTATCGCAAGATCTACGGGCAAGAGGTTGGCCATAGTGATCGTGTCGAGAGCATCACAGGTAGGTCCATACACCGCACACATCTTCTCATTGCCCTCTTTGAATGATTTTATGGGATACTCGCAGTGGTCAAAGATAATCCCTGAAAAGGTGTGATATACCCCGTCATTGACGTAATAACATCTTTTGCCGTCACGATAGGCGGTACCAATAATCTCCATCACAACCCAGGCGGCAGTTGCCACCAAAAATCGTCCGGGTTCGGCTATGATTTCAATGTCGGGCGGAAAGAGTCGGTCAAATTCGGAATTGAGCATGACCGCAAGCTCGGCAAAAGGCTTGACACTGTTGTCGTAGGGAGCGGGAAAACCACCGCCAATATCAAGAATTTTTACCTCCTTATACCCTCTTTCCCACGACTCCTTGAAGATATTGGAGGCCAGATTAAGGGCTTGAACATAATTCTGGAAATTTGTGCATTGGCTGCCGACATGGAAGCTTAAACCTTCGACCACCAGCCCTTTCTTGAAAGCTTTGTCTATAAGATCAACAGCCTCTCCCGGGTCTGCACCAAATTTGGAAGAGAGCTCTACCATCGCTCCGGTATTAGGGACTTTTATTCGTAAAACAAGACCCGTGTTCGGGGCGTAGGTAGCGATTTTCGCTATTTCATCTTCATTATCAAACGTGACCAGCGGCTTGTAACAGTCGAGCTCCTTCAGGGTCGGTATTGGCTTTATCGGATTCGCATAAATGATCTTGTCCCAGATAAAATCCTGTTGCTCTTCGGGCGTCAGGGTTTTAATATTTTCATAGACAGTAAGAAACTCAGGCATTGATGCAACGTCAAAGCTGGCTCCAGCGTCATAGAACGTTTTAACTATTTCGGCATCTGAGTTTGCTTTAACAGCGAAATAAGCCTGAACCCTTGGAAGGTATTTTTTGAACTCACCGTAATTAGCTCGCAACACATCATGATCGACCACAAACAACGGTGTGCCATGCTCTAACGCTAAATGTTTTAAATCTTGAGCTATCATCAGATGTATCCTGTTTTAATCATTATCGGTAATAAGGAAGTTCTTGAACTGCCAGGGATCCGTTTCATCTATATCAGGTGTATTAAACCCTGCAAAAAAGTTGGGATTGTATTTTAATGGTGTCCAATCGGAAGCTTTTGATATGAAATTACCAAGCCAGGGATTTGCAATTCCAAGGATATACTCAAGATCGATATAATCCGGGACAACAACACCCCAGTCAGGATTCTCTATCATCCACATACAGGCT
>CAIMHT010000005.1 GCA_903840935.1 uncultured Chlorobiaceae bacterium | reverse complement strand
GTAGAAGGCATCCAGCGAGTTGCTGTGAACCAGCTCGTAGACTCCGAGACAGCCGTGGCAGCAGAAGTGCTTTGTTTCACCGCCGATGTTGGCGGTAATAGCCGATGTCTTTATCGTCTCCTGGCTGCAATGGTCGCACAGCACCCTTTCGGGAGATGATTGCTCACTCCCTGACATTGAAGATAAATGCTGGATTTTTCAGCTCATCTGAAATAATTGTTGCCCTCCAGAGCGTGCGCCCGCTCATGCATCGGACAATGATTCCTTTTCCTTCGTAGAGGCCGCCGCTCTTTTTGATAAGCGTCACCTGATTTTTGCCCATCTCCATTCCCGGCATGGAAAGGTCAAGCTGCAGGGTGTCGGGCAGTTTGTCGCAGGGTTTCACCGTTACGCTGAAGGTGAGTTCTTTCATGTGCTGGACAGGCTTTGGCTCAATGTTCAGCGTGACGTTATAGTTACCTGACGTGATGGTACAGGCTTTTTCATGGATGTTGTTATCCACAGGGTTTGCGCTGAGTGTGCTTCCTGCAATCACCATGGAGGCGAAAAGGGCCAGAGCCGTTATTGTACGTTGAAAAACCATTTTTTGCTGGTTATGAGTTGTTGTTGCTGCCGCAGGTCAACTTTTACAAGCCAGACACCTTTAAAGGGAATGGTGGCGGTTGCCTGATAGATTCCCGGAGAGAGTTTCCTCATGGTTATGGAGGAGTCATAACCGGTAGTTGAAAGGTTTCCTATGAAGAGAGAAAGCATGCCATCCTGAAGCGGTTTGCCGTGAGTTGTTGCCTTGATACGGATGACGTTGTATCCCTTTTTCAGCGAATCAGGTTTGCTCATCTCGATGTCGAGTCGCTCCTCATTGGCTTTTGCCTGAAAATAGCGTGTGCTGTTTTCGTAATAGTTGTTGTCCACCAGGCCTTCGGCATCCCTGAATGCCACGTAGATGCCGCAGCCCATGGCAAAGAAAAAAAGCGGGTACATGATGTATAAAAAGAGCTTCATAAAAAACCGGTTTCCCTGTTGATTGAAATGCCCTCACCGGAAATTCTGAGATGGAGATGCTCCAGCTTGCTGTTTGATTTTACCAGAATACTTGCATGAATGGCTGAAAATGCCTCCAAACTGAGCGTGTGCTCGCCGATAAGGGTCACCTGATCAGAGGAGGAGAGTTCAAACGCCAGTTTTTTCCCGCTGTTATTATGGATGATGAATGAGTAACGGTTCAGGCCCGGTGGCAGCGGGGCATTGTCACGGATGACAAGAAAATCAACCGCTGGACGGCTCCAGAGCAGCAGAACAAGGGCGATGGCAGCAATAGCTGTTGCGCCACCGAACCAAAATGTTTTCGGGCGCAGCACTCTCCCCTTATAGTTCGGGAAGGGGAGCAGTCCTCTCTTTGCTGTCATATTCCGGCAGGCGGCGATACATTCTGCGCAGGCAATGCAGGCGGAGCTCAACCCTTGTTTGATGTCGATGCCGACAGGACATACCTTGACACATGCATCGCATTTCATGCAGGTAGCATCCCGAGCAACATCATACTCGATCACAAGGGTATCCTTGTCGAACATGAGATTCTGCAACATGGCGTAGGGGCAGATTGATATGCAGAATCCTCTTCCGAGAAAGGCCAGTTCAAGGTAGACCAGCAGCCAGAGAACAAGGAAAAAAGCGGTAATGGTTGGCGCAACAAACAGGCTTCTGAATGTCTCTGCCGGCGGGACGAAGTACCAGATCATGGTTATCGACACCAGAGCGGAGAGTGGGATCAGGGTGAGTTTCTGCCATGTCTGACGCAGTTTTTTTCCAGCAACTCCAGCGATGCTTTCATTCAGGTCAAGCAGGACGGTCTGCGGGCAGAACCAGCCACACCAGACTCTGCCGAAGATGATAGTAACAAAGGCAATGAAGAGCAGGAAAAAAAGAGATGCGGCAAGAATGAGATAAAATTCCCGCATCCATATAACCGATCCGAAAAGATGGAGTTTGAGAGTCGCAATGTCAAACCGGAGCGAACTTTCGCCGTTTATGGCCACAAACGGCAGGCCGGTTACGATGGCGGCCTGCAGGATTTCAACGATTCTTCTTTTTTTTCTCCACACAATGGCATACTCCGGAATTGGTGGAAATTATTTTTTTCTAAGGGTTTCCAGAAAGGCTATTACCTTGCTGATTTTTTCTCCGCCAATCTGCGGAAGGAATGAGGGCATCCCGCCGGAGCGGCCTTTGGTAATTGTTTCGTAGAGATCGTTACGGGTTGAGCCGTATTTGAGTTTGGGGGCGGTCAGATTGGGACCGATATTGCCAGTTGCATCAGTATTGTGGCATGGGGCACAGGTGTTTGCAAAAATTTCCTTGCCCTCTTCAATGGCCTCCTTGTCGCCGGAATACTCTTGTACGACAGCGGGTTTCTCACTTTTGGCCGCTAACGCCATCTCCTTGTCATACTCCTTGTAGAACGACCAGCCGGAAATGGCCGGGGTATAGGAGACGATATAGCCGATCAGAAAAATAATTCCCCCGAAAAAAAACAGCAGCCACCCTTTGGGGATTTTGTTATGGCCATCCTGGGGTTCATCGGTCTCATGCATAGAGCTCT
This sequence comes from uncultured Chlorobiaceae bacterium, assembly GCA_903840935.1. GTDB lineage: Bacteria > Bacteroidota > Chlorobiia > Chlorobiales > Chlorobiaceae > Chlorobium. The sequence goes on along the minus strand of CAIMHT010000005.1, from coordinate 239 downwards.
CCTTTTGGCGGATTCGGTTATTTATTGCTCATCATCAAGCATTCTGCGCTTTGGCTCCTCAACCTTCTCTTTTCGCTTCGGATTGTAGTAATAAAAAATTATACCTCCCATAACAATGGCGAGAAGCAGGGTAAAGAGGAAATATGCCAAGCCGGAAATGGTCATTTTTTTGCCTCCATTTGTTTGACATCGCGTCCCAGTTTCTGAAGGTATGCAATCAGCGCATCCATCTCGGTGAG
>CAIMHT010000004.1 GCA_903840935.1 uncultured Chlorobiaceae bacterium | reverse complement strand
TGGTATCTCTGGCGCTTCTTGTGCCGGTTCTTACGGCGCATCTTTTTGCGCTTGTGTACCGCCATTTTATGACGTTTTCTCTTTTTTCCGCAGGGCATATAGTAAGTGTCTTTCCTCTTGTTTTAAAGGCAGATAATATAGGAACTTTTTTCCAAGGTGCAAACATTTATTCACACTCTTTCAAACAAATGCATTTTTTTATAGTCATGCCACAGGCTGTGCGGCTGTTTCACCTTGGGCTGCCGCACTATTACCGGGCAGGGCAACTGGTTACCGCTCCAACAGAGTTTGTCAGGCATTCATGTATTTGAAAAAATCCTTGTTGTCTTTGGTGTCCATCATTTTTTCACGCATGAACTCCATGCACTCGATAGGATTCTTGTCAGCAAGGTACTTTCTGAGCAGCCATGTCCTGGAGAGCTCTTCCTGTGTAAAGAGCAGCTCTTCTTTACGGGTGCTTGAGCGGAGAATATCAATGGAGGGAAAGATGCGGCGCTCTGAGAGACGGCGATCGAGCAGAAGTTCCATGTTGCCTGTGCCCTTGAACTCTTCGAAAATAACATCATCCATGCGTGATCCGGTATCAATCAGCGCAGTGGCAATAATGGTCAGACTGCCACCCTCTTCAATATTTCGGGCCGCTCCAAAAAAACGTTTCGGTTTGGTGAGGGCATTGGCATCAATACCACCTGAAAGTATTTTGCCGGAATGGGGAATGATGGTATTGTGGGCCCTTGCAAGCCGGGTAATGGAATCAAGCAGCACAACCACATCACGACCAACCTCCACAAGCCGTTTAGCCTTTTCGAGCACCATGTCGGCCACCAGAACGTGACGTTCCGGATCCTCATCAAAGGTGGAGCTCACCACTTCTGCCGGTACGCTCCGGGCCATGTCGGTTACCTCTTCAGGACGCTCATCAATGAGCAGTACAATGAGGTAGACCTCCGGGTGATTTTTGATGATGGCGTTGGCAATCATCTGCAGCAGCATGGTTTTGCCTGTTTTCGGCTGCGCCACAATCAAGCCTCTCTGTCCTTTGCCAATAGGGGTAAAGATATCCATGATACGACCACATGCTTCTGACTGCTTGGTCTCAAGCTTGAGGCGTTCACGCGGAAATAGAGGAGTCAGGTTTTCAAAATAGGGCCTTTCGCGTGTGATTTCGGGATCGTTGCCGTCAATCGTATTGATCTTCAGCAGAGCAAAAAAACGTTCTCCCTCTTTGGGTGCCCTGACCTGTCCGGAAACGGTATCACCGGTACGCATGTTGAAACGCTTGATCTGCGACGGGGAGACATAAATATCGTCAGGAGAAGAGAGGTAATTGTAGTTGGCTGATCGCAAAAAGCCGTATCCTTCCGGAATGACCTGCAGAACACCGGTGTTGACCATCACATTACCACTCTCAGAATCGGTATTCTTCTGTGACTGCGCCTCAATAATCTTGAAAATCAGCTCCTCCTTGCGCAGACCGGCAGCCATGACGCCAAGCTCTTTGGCCAGGACGTGCAGTTCAGAAACCTTTTTTTTCTGGAGCATATTAATGTCCAGACCTTTAAAAACCGGATTGTTCGACATTTTGATTGTGTTCAACGCTTGTTATGTAAAAAAGCAACAGCAAAAAGGGGAAAAAACACTGCATCCCTGCAAGGAAGTATCCCGCCAGTATGGCCTATGCCACGACTCATAATCCGGGAATTACCTGTAAAGGCTTCATCATCTACCATTAAAGCAGGAAAGAAGAAAATGACAGGGGAAGACTCTCTATACCTGAAAAAGGGATAAGCACAGCAAGGAATTATGGAACGAAATGTTCCCTATTCATAAACGAAGAATTTCAGTAGCTTTGCTAAAATATAAAAAAAATCAATAAAAAAACGCTCTTCACCTTCAGACATGCATCACAGGCCGGCTGCAAGAAGATCACCAGCAAGATAAAATGAGCCTGTCACAAGAATCATGTCATCATCAGTTGCTTGTCCAAGCAGATACGCAAGCCCCTCTCTGCCAGCCGCACACACAGTTGCCTCCCCTCCCTCTTCCCGGCACAGAGAACCGAGTGTTTCGGCCGGAACGCTCCGTTCTGAGGGTATATTGACCAGAACAAAGGTGCAGTCGAGGCGAAGGATCTCGCGGATAATCGCCCTCGCATCCTTGTCTGAAGCAAGACCAATAAGAACATGCACTCTACGGTAGTTATGCCGGAATAAACAGAGCGCATTAACCGTTTCGCGCATGCCGTCGGGATTGTGTGAAACATCAAGAAAAAGCGCTGGATGCCTTCCGATCAGCTCAAGCCTTGCGCGATATCCTGTCTGTAATAACCCTTCAAGGCCCGAAGTGATATGCTCGGGAGCAATCCCGGCATTTTCAGCAACCATGACAGCCAAAGAGATATTGGATGCGTGAAACGATCCGGTCAGAGGTGCCTTCAGGCTTGGATAATAATGAAAAGTTGTTGTGAGCTCAAGCGCAACCATTCCCGGTTCAACGGACATGAGTCTGCATGCCGAATCTTTTCCGGCAACAAAGAGTGGAGCGTTGCACCGTTTCGCCATCAGATCTATCTCATGCTGCGCTTCAGGCTGAGAGACCGCAGAAAAAACCTTGCTCCCTTTTTTGATAATGGCGGCTTTTTCGGCGGCAATCAAGGCAAGAGTTTTGCCCAGCCAGTCAGTATGATCGAGACCGATCGATGTAATCACCGCATAATCGGAATCCACAACATTGGTTGCATCGAGCCGTCCGCCCATGCCGGTCTCGATGATGGATACCTCAACGCCTTCATCGGCAAACCAGGCAAAAGCAATGGCTGTTGTTGCCTCAAAAAATGTAGCCTTGCTGGCAATCACCGCATCACTGAAGCATGAACAGTAGTAAGCGACACGCTCACGGGGAATCTGGCGACCGTTGATACGAATCCTCTCGGTAAAATCAACAAGATGTGGTGAAGTATAAAGCGCACACTTTTTGCCTGATGCCTGAAATATGGAGGCAAGCGCTGCCGCAACGCTCCCCTTTCCGTTGGTGCCTGCAATATGAACAACCACCCCCAACCGCTTCTGCGGCGACCCATGAAGATCAAGCAGTGAACAAACACGGTCGAGACCGGGTTTTATACCAAATCGGTGCAACGGATAAAGAAAATCAAGTGCTTCCTGGTAGGTCACCGTTATCTGCTAACTGTTATGAATTGAGAGAAGAGCGGCCTTGATGACCTCTTCGACCGTAAGTTGTGGTGTTTGCTCCACAATGGCAACAACCGCCTTTTGAGCGGTGATTCTCGAAAACCCGAGGGTTACAAGGGCATTGACGGCATCGTCCTGCAACCGGCTTGACGAAAGCCGTGCTGGAGAGGAAATAGCGGAAACCGGCGAAAGTTTCAGGATTTTATCACGCAACTCAAGAATAATCCTTGCCGCTGTTTTCTTCCCGACACCGGTGATACCGTAAAGCCGTTCAGGGGCATTGGCGAGAATGGCTTCGTGAATATCCTGAACCTGAAGTCCTGAAAGAAGGGCAAGTGCAAGCTTTGGCCCTACTCCCGAGGTGAGTAAGAGCAACCGGAAGAGTTGGCGCTCCTCTTCTCTTGAAAAGCCATAAAGCTGCAGAAGATCTTCCCTGACAACAAGATGTGCAAAAAGAAGTACCTCACTGCCCTGCACAGGCAACTGACGATGTGTGGTGGCGGAAATCAGCAGTTGGTAAGCAACACCGGAAACTTCGACAACCACCTCTTCTGGCAAGAGCGAAGCAAGCTTGCCGCGAAAATATGCAAACATGAAAGAGGATATGGAAACCCGGCCTGAAAGGCTTTGAGAGTTCGCTCTCTGCAGCTTTTCGGAGCCGGATGTCAGACAATGAAGATTACTCCAGGCCGTGACGGAAAAATCCCGAAGATCAGTCGACCTTCACATAACTGTTCAACAGACGCGTCAACTGTGATTTTTTACGGGATGCCTTGTTGGCATGAATATAGTTCTTTACCCCGAGACGATCAATTTTCTGGACTGCTGAGCGGTAAGCCACTTCAACAACTGCCTTGTCAGCACTGGTGTCAATCAGTTTCTGCATGGTTTTGACAAGAACCTTCATCTCTTTTTTTCTTGCTCTATTTCTGGCATTTCTTTTTTCTGACTGCCGCAATCTTTTTTCAGCCGATTTGTGTAAAGGCATATAACGTGCTGTTAGGATAATATATTGTTGAATAACAAAAGACTTATAATATATAACAAACAAGCAAAATTCAAAAGAATTTTCTTACACGTACTGTAAGAGAGACGGAGAAAGGAGGCTACCCTGCCGCGACCTTTTCGCCCGGCACTCAAAACTCAACACCCTTTTTCTTATATTAGGCAAAAATTTTAACCACCGTGACGGAGCTTTTATGAATCTGATGATCAGCGTTTCAGGGATAAGGGGAATTGTCGGCGAAAGCCTGACCCCAAAAAATCTCACGGCATTTGCCATGGCATTTGCCTCCCTGATGTTTCGCCAGAGAGAGATACGTGCAGGGAGCAAGACCGAGCTGCGACCAAAGATCGTCATAGGCCGCGATACCCGGCCAACTGGTAAAGCCATCAGCGACCTTGTCAGCAACACCTTGCTGCTGTGCGGATGCGATGTTGTCGATCTTGGTATTGCCACAACACCAACCGTTGAAATTGCCGTTCCTGCCGAACATGCCGACGGCGGATTGATCATTACAGCCTCACACAACCCTGTCGCATGGAATGCGCTGAAAATGCTCAACCACCAAGGCGAGTTTCTGAATGCTGCTGATGTTGATGAGCTGCTCGCCATTGCTGACCAGGAGCTCTTTGTAACTGCTCACTGGGACGCGATCGGCTCGCTCTCGGGCAATGAACGCTATGACGCTCTGCATATAAAAAAAGTGCTTGAACTTCCCTGCATTAATACCGCTGCCATCGCAAAAGAGCAGTTCCGGGTGCTTGTAGACTGTGTCGAAGGAGCAGGATCCTCAATTATTCCTGAGCTCTGCCGAGTGCTTGGTATCAAGGAGATTGTCGAAGTTGGCTGTGGCGGCAGCGGCATCTTTCAGAGGAACCCCGAACCGATCGAAGAAAATCTTTCCACCACCATTGCGGCACTTCAGAAGAGTGCCTGCGATTTTGCCCTGATCGTTGATCCTGATGTTGACCGCCTCGCCCTGCTCTGCGAAGATGGCTCACTCTTTGGAGAGGAGTACACGCTGGTGGCCTGCGCTGATTTTTACCTGAAACACCATCCCGGGCCTGTCGTCAACAATCTCTCAAGCAGCCGTGCTTTGCGCGATATTGCAACAAAATACAAAATAGCCTGTTACAGCGCGAAAATAGGTGAAGCCAATGTCAGCGAAATGATGAAGGAGGTCGGTGCCGTCATCGGCGGCGAAGGCAATGGAGGGATCATCCTTCCGGAACTGCACTACGGCCGCGATGCTCTGGTCGGTATCGCGCTTATAGTCCAGGCTTTCACCCTCTGGCGCAGTGAAAACAGGGGCGGCTCGCTCTCGCAGTTCCGCAGCAACTTTCCTGACTACTTTATGTCGAAACAGAAAATTGAACTTGGCTCAACAAGCCGGGCCAAGCTTGAAAAACTACTGACCGACATTGCTGGCCACTACCACAACGCTGAAGCAAACCGGCTTGACGGGCTGAAGCTTGATTTCACCGACAGTTGGGTGCATCTGCGCCCCTCCAATACGGAACCCATTGTGAGGATCTATGCCGAGGCTCCCTCAAAAGAGCGGGCTGAAGCGCTGGCCAGCGAACTGAAACATGAAATTGAACAACGAGTCGCAGGGATGGAGGTACTTTGGGGTATTGGGGAGCATGAGTAACAACCCGGTAAAAAAAAGCTTCCGCCCGCAACAGGATGATACCCTGCAAAAAGGGAAAAAACACTCGATTGACCGCTACATCGTCTCTCGCCTTTTAGGCTATATCAAGCCCTACAGCACGCTTGTTGCTGCGGCTATCGCCATCACGATTGCAGGTTCTTTTCTCGGCCCGCTGCGCCCCTGGCTGACAAAGATCGCCATTGACGACTACATCGCTCACAGCAATCTCAAGGGACTCGGCGTTATCAGCATTTTTCTTGCAGCAGCAATACTGCTTGACGGCATCAAGCAGTATATCACGACATGGATGACCCAGATTATCGGTCAGAAGGCGGTCTTTGACATCCGGATGGATATTTTCCGGCACCTGCAGAAACTGCCCGCAAGGTTCTTTGACCGAAACCCCATCGGACGACTCATCACCCGGACAACGGGCGATGTTGAATCACTGAACGAGATGCTCTCGAGCGGCATCATCACCATTCTTGGAGACCTCCTCCAGCTCTTTTTCATTGTGGTTCTGATGGCATGGATCGACTGGCAGTTAACCCTTATCGTTCTCAGCATTCTTCCCCTGATGATCTGGGCCACCATTGTCTTCAAAAACAGCGTCAGGATTGCATTCCAGGATGTGCTCACCCATCAGGCCCGACTGAATACTTTTTTTCAGGAGCATATCACCGGCATGAGCATTGTCCAACTCTTTAACCGTGAGGAACGCGAAGCGCGGAAATATGCGGCCATCAACGCCGATCACCGCGATGCCAATATCCGTACCGTTTTTTCGTTCTCCATCTATTATCCGCTGATCGAGACGCTGAGCTCGGTCGCTGCAGGGCTGGTGATCTGGTACAGCGGCGTCCGACTGCTCAAGTCGGACCTCACCATAGGAGTGGTCATCTCATTTGTCCAGTATATCTGGCTGTTTTTCCGCCCTCTTCAGCATCTTTCTGATCGATTCAATGTTATCCAGAACGCCATTGCAAGCTCAGACCGCATTATCCGACTGCTCGATGAAAAAGAGGGAATAGAAGAACCATCAGGAAAAGCGCAGATGGAGATCTTCAGGGAAAGCGTCGAGTTCAAGAACGTCTGCTTCGCCTACGAGAGTGAAAACTGGGTGTTGAAAGATATCTCCTTTACCATCCGCCGTGGAGAAAAAATTGCCATTGTCGGTGCGACGGGAAGTGGAAAAACCACCCTGATCAATATTCTCTCCCGCCTCTACCCCTTTGCAAAAGGATCAGTGACCATTGACGGTATCGAACTTTCTGAGATTGCGGAACACGCTGTACGGAAACTGATCGGTGTGGTAATGCAGGATGTTTTTCTCTTTTCAGGCACTATAGGCGAAAATCTCGCGTTCGGCAATCCTGACGTTTCTGAGGAAGAGTTACGCGAAGCCGCCCGGATTGTCGGAGCCGACCGCTTTATTAACCAGCTCCCCGGCGGTTACCAGTACAGGGTACTTGAAAACGGCACTGGCCTCTCTTCGGGGCAGAAGCAGTTGATTGCCTTCGTCCGGGCACTCCTGTACAATCCGGAAATTCTTGTGCTTGATGAGGCCACCAGCTCGGTTGACACCGAAACGGAAGGCCTTATTGATGCAGCGACGACCCGCCTGATGAGTGAGCGCACCTCCATCATCATTGCCCACCGGCTTTCAACCGTCCAGAAAGCCGACAGGATTATTGTTTTGCACAAAGGGGTGATCAGGGAGAGCGGCAATCACCAGGAGCTGCTCGCAAAAAGAGGGCTCTATTACAAGCTCTATTTGCTCCAGCACCCTGAACAAAACCTTATCACAGAGGGGGATGCGCCCCGACCCTGAACGGCAATAAACACTACAGACTGCTGTCGCGGAGCACACTGACCGGCTCCAGTTTCGCCGCCTTCGCTGAGGGAAGAATGGCCGCAAGCGTGCTGATCAGTACCGTTATACCGATAATGAGCAGGAAATAGAACGGATTATAGGACATACTGAAGCCCGTTTTGGTCAGTGGCCCCTGTGAACTCTCTATGGGCAAACTGGCAAACAGATCAATTGAACCAATGGCAAGCACACCCCCGACAAGTGCACCAACCAGGCCCACCATAAACCCTTCAAGCACAAACATGCCGACAAGCTGCAGGGCAGAAAATCCGAACGACTTCATGATGGCAATGTCTCGACTCTTTTCAAAGACCGTGGTAACCAGAATATTGGCCACACCGAAACCTGAAACAACACCGACAAAGGCCACCAGAGAGAAGACGATGGCACCAATGCGAGCAAAAAGCGAGAGAATACCCGCATTTTCCTCTTGCCAGGTGAGGCAGCGGTAACCGGTAATCCGCTCCAGCTCCCTTGCCAGAGAGGTATTGTTGAGCGGATCAACCACTTTAAGCGCAATGCCTGAAACCTTGTTGGCCGGCAACCCTTCGATAATCTGCCCAAGCTTGAGCGAAACCAGAACACTGTTGTCGACCGCATTTACACCGGTAAAAAAGAGCCCGGCCACCTTGCACTGCCGACTCTTTCCGGATGCAGGAATGATGACAACCTGGTCATTCAGCTTGAGCTTCATATCCCTCGCCACTGTTCGGCCCACAAGCAGAGCATTGGCTGTCTTTTCAAACATACCAATATCTCCCTCTACCAGCTTTTTTATAATGCCGCTGATGGCATCCTCCCGATCGATCAGAACTCCCTTGAGCAGCAGCGGCTGGTTACGGCTTCCCTTGACCGCCATAACCTGTGAGACGACATAGGGCGAAGCTGCAAGAAGCTCTTTTTTATACTGCGGAGAGCCAAACACCGCAAGAAGCTGGCGATAATTCCGCACCTCCTCGCGCTCCTGCTTCTTGATCGTATCCTCAACAAATGCAACAGAGGAGGGACTTTCTTTTTTAAGAAGATTGACCGGCATGGGGCTCATGCTCTCCCCTTTGAGGGTTATATGCGGCGCAACATTCACAATGGTCTCAACAAAAGAGTCGAGCAGCCCTCTCGTCAGTGAGTTGGTTGTTATCAGCACCATCGTACTGACCGCCACGCCAAAGATAGTGGTCAGAGTCTGGCGGCGACGTCCCAGCAAATGGCGCAGGGCTATAGAGAACAGGGTTTTCAGCATAAAGGGCGTTATCTCATCAATTGATAATCATGAATTAATAAATCTGCCGAAAGATGTTAACCGCCATCTCTTCCATTCGAATCTTGATTGCCTCAATCGGGTCTTGAGTCTCAACAGGATAATGCTTTTTCTCTTAATCATCGATCATCAATCCAAGTATATCTGCCTCATCACTCATCTCTGTTCCAACTGTCGCGTCAAAAATCACCTCCAATCTTTTTAATTCCATCAGGTAATCATTTTCTGTTTTTATCGGCTCAACTAATAGCTTTTGGTACTTATATATCAAAGGTCCCTATTAGCCTTATAATTCCAAAGTTGCTCTCAGCCCATCTTGCGCCAGCTCAAGCCTGAACAGCAGGGGCAATACCCGGCGACAGCAAAACACAAACCCAGTAACCAGCGCTGCATGCCGTTCCAAAATAACGTAAAAGAGATGAAACAGCCTCTTCTGTTGTTGTGTGCTCATGAATATGGGATATTTTTGTTAAGTTAAATTTTTTGGCATTCAAGTATCAGGGCATCTTGGAAAAAAACCTATCCGGGGCGGAATGAGCGACAGAACAGGCAATACAATAGTGGAGCGGAAACACAGTCATGTCGAGATCTGCCTGCATGGTGATGTGGCCTTTGAGGGAAACACAACAGGATTTGAGCGGTTCCGGTTTGAGCATAATGCCCTGCCCGAAATCGCTTTCCGCGATGTAGAGCTCTCAACGACTTTTCTTGGCAGAAAAATCGGTGCTCCACTGATGATCTCCTCAATGACAGGTGGGTACAGTGAGGCGGCAACGCTTAACCGGCGCCTTGCAGAAGCGGCTGAGCATTTCAGCATTCCCCTTGGCGTCGGCAGTATGCGCCAGGCACTTGAAAACCGTTCGTATCGCGAGAGCTTTGCTGTGGTGCGAAAATATGCCCCAACTGTGCAGATTTTTGCAAACATCGGTGCTCCGGAGATAGCAAAAAGGCTGACGGAGAGCAACATCAATACCATGCTGGAGCTTCTGGAAGCTGATGGACTGATTGTTCACCTGAATGCCGCACAGGAGCTCTTTCAGCCTGAAGGAAACACTGATTTCCGACATGTTCTTGAACAGCTCACCCTGATCACCGCCACCATTCCGGTACCGGTTATTGTCAAAGAGGTTGGGTGTGGCATCTCGGCATCTGCCGCCCGACAACTCATCGAAGCTGGTGTCAAAGTGATTGATGTGGCCGGAGCGGGAGGCAGCAGTTGGCAGAAAGTTGAAGAGATTCGTTATACTCGCCAGTACGGTCAGGAAAACCGTTTCAGCCTCCCCGCTCTCGAAGAGCTGCTGAACTGGGGAATTCCCACAGCAGAGTGCCTGCTTGATATACAAGCACTTAAACGGAAATGGCCCCGCTTCAGCGCCATTGAAATTATCGCTTCGGGCGGAATCCAGTGTGGCACCGATATTGCTAAATCCCTCGCACTTGGAGCGCAACTGGCCGCTGCAGCACGCCATATTCTCAAAGCGCTTCATGAAGGAGCTCTTGAAGAGACTATTGCATCCTGGCTGAACGACCTCAGGGCAGTAATGTTCCTGACCGGAGCAGCCACCATAGCAGAGCTTCGGAATAAAACCCTTATCACTAAATGAGCGACTTCATTATGAATATATCCCTGACACAGGAACTTGTCGAAAACAAGTACCGTCTCTCCATGACGAGAATCAATGATGCTCTCGCCAGATGCTTCGACAAGGAGAATCCGGTCACCCTTTATGCTCCTGCAAGGTATATTCTTGAAGGAAATGGCAAAAGAATCCGTCCGTTTCTTACCCTGCTCGCCTCGGAGGCGGTATGCGGCTCTTCGGAAAACGCTCTCCATGTTGCTCTGGCAGTTGAAATTTTGCATAACTTCACCCTCATCCATGACGACATTATGGACCAGGCGGACCTTCGCCACGGCAGACCGACCGTTCACAAGCAGTGGAACACCAATGCGGCTATACTGTCAGGAGATATGATGATTGCTTACGCTTATGAACTCGCCTTGAAGGCTAAAAGCACCCGTCATGGTGAGCTTATCCATATTCTCAATGATGCCAACATTACGATTTGTGAAGGACAGGCGCTTGATATGGAACTTGAAGAGAAGCAGGATGCCACGATTGCCGACTACATCGACATGATTGCAAAGAAAACCGGACGTCTTATTTCTGCCGCGCTTGAGGCTGGAGGTGTTGCTGGCAATGCAACGGATGAAGAGTTGCAAAGTCTGGTGCTTTTCGGTGAGAAAATCGGCCGTGCGTTCCAGATACAGGATGATTATCTTGATATTATGGCTGAGAACGGAAAATCAGGCAAGATGGCTGGCGGTGATATCATTAACGGCAAAAAAACCTACCTTTTGCTTCGCTCCCTTGAATTGACGTCAGGATCGGATCGTGATCTCCTGCACTCCATCATCAGCAATAAAGGCATCAGCTCCGAAAGAGTTCCGGAAGTGAAAGCCATTTATGAGCGGTGCGGTGTCCTTCAAGAGACCGAATCACTGATCAACCTCAATACTGAAGAGGCGCTCACCGCTATTGAGGATCTGCCTTATCCGGCAGGGCGAGATTATCTTAAAGGGTATGCAAACATACTCATGAAGAGGGATTTCTAACCATCAGGGTGTTATGACACTCCCCGCTCCAATGGAAGAGAAGATTCTGCTGCTTGCCCTGACCCTTATCCCGGGAATCGGCCCCGCAAGAATCAAGGCGATGACCACTCACCGGCCTGGCCGGTTGCGTGATCTTCTCCATTTCGGGATAGACGAACTGCAACAGATATCGGGAATCGGTGAAACTCTTGCTCGACAGGTTCACCATTTTCTGCACCATGCTGCGACAAAGGCGGAGGCCTTGGCAAGTGCTGAAAAGCAGATAGCCGAACTGCAGCGCCATCATGCAGAATTGATCACCATTCTTGACGAAAACTATCCTCCCCTCCTGAAAGAAATTTATGATCCACCACCCTGCCTCTTTGTGCGGGGCCGACTTCCTGACGCAAGCCTGCCCAACCTTGCCGTTGTAGGCACAAGATATGCCTCACACTATGGCAAACAGGTTACCGCACTGCTCTGCCGAGACCTGGTCAACTGCGGTGTCGTCATCGTCAGTGGACTGGCCTATGGCATCGATATGGTGGCACACTCGGCAACTCTGGAAAATGGGGGTACAACTGTTGGTGTTCTTGCAAGCGGAGTCGATACCATCTATACCGATCCAAAAGGAAAAGTGTGGCCGAAAATCATTGAAGCAGGTGCCCTCATCTCGGAAGAGTGGTTTGGTTCAGAACTCTCGCCGGCAAAATTCCCGAAACGCAACCGCATCATTTCAGGCATCACCTCCGGTACCATTGTCGTCGAATCAGACCTAAAGGGCGGTTCGCTAATCACGGCGGCTTCTGCCCTTGAACAGAACCGTGAGGTTTTTGCGGTTCCAGGAAACATCTTTTACCGAACCTCCCGGGGAACAAACCGACTTATCCAGCAGGGATCGGCCAAAGCGGTCATGAGTGCTGAGGATATCATCACCGAACTCGGGCCGAAATTCGCAGAAAATTATTCCAGAAAAACGGCATTGCAAAATGACCCACCCACAAGCACCTATTCCCCAACAGAACAAGCCATTTTGCAGTGCATGCAAACGGAACCCATTCATATTGATGCACTTGCCATTGCGTCAGACATCGATCTATCCTCGCTCCTGGTACACCTCTTTGAACTTGAACTGAAAGCGGCCGTCGTGCAGCAACCCGGACAGTTTTTCCAGAAAAGATTTATCTGAAATAAAACGTTTAAATAACGGGAAGGCTTTTCTGCTTTTTGTAGTTTTTTACCACGGAATTCTTACCTTTGAAAGGTGAAATTGTAGCCAGTTGTATATTCCAAAAGATATTGATACACTACCTGTAAACTTAAACTTTCAAATTGATGACTCATTCAGAAGGATTTATGAACATGTCGCGCCGTATCGTTATGGCGGTTGGCTTGAGTATGGTGCTGGTTGCCCCCCAATCATTTGCCGCTCAGGAGGCCAGCAAGGTTGGTGTTGTGGATTCAGGAAAAATCTTGCAGCAGTTACCTGAAACAAAGCAGGCTGAAGCCTCACTGCAATCCGCTGCGGCACCATTGCAAAAAGAGATTGCCCTAAAAAATCAGGAATTTCAGAAAGCCGTTGCCGACTACAAAAAACAGGCACCTGCTTTGAAACCAGCCGCAAGGGAGCAGAAAGAAAAAGAGCTGACCGCCAAAGGTCAGGCCATGCAGAAATTCCAGCAGGAACAAAGTGTGGCTTTCGAAAAAAAGCAGCAGGAAATATTTGCTCCGATTCGTCAAAAGCTTAATTCTGCAATTGAGTCAATTGCCCAGAAAGAAGGATTTGGCGTTGTGCTTGACAAAAATACAGCAATCTATTTCACTCCTGAAAATGATCTCACCTTCAAGGTGATGAACCAGTTGAACATCAAGTAATTGTCTATCTGATTTGAAAAGAGTTATCGTTCTTTTTCTGCACATGGTTTTGATTATGGCATCGGGGTGCGGCAATCCGGGCAAGGAGCGCCGTTCTCCCGTTACAGCCTTTATCGGTCTCAATCATCCCGTACAGGAGAGCTGGACGGTGAAGCTTGCCGTTACAAAATCAGGAATACAGCGCGAGGTCATTGAAGCCGGGCACGGAGCGGAATACAGAGCGAATTCCGGCACGGAGCAACATCTTGACCACGGCATCAGTCTCACCCTCTTTGACAGCAACGGCAAAGCAAAAACGACCATAACGGCCGAGAAAGCCCTGATTCATGACAATCAGGATATTGAGGCCGAGGGGAACGTTACCATCACGTCCGAAGGCACGATCATTACAACCGAATATGTCAAGCGGAGCGCCAAAGATAAAATGATTCGTTCAAACAGGTTTGTTACTATCAGGAGAGGTGATGAAACCATTCGGGGCGAGGGCTTTGAAACCGATCAAGCCTTGAAAAAGTACCGGATTTTCCGGGGAAGCGGAGAGGCATTTAAAAAACAATAATGAAGGCGCGTCAGTACACATGAAATTACACATTCTGAAATCAAAAATTCACAACGCTATAGTAACCAGTGGTGATCTCGAATATGAAGGAAGCATCACCATTGATTGTGAGCTTCTTGAAATGGTCGATATGATTCCCAATGAAAAAGTTCTTGTTGTCAACAACAATAACGGTGAGCGGTTTGAAACCTACATTATCAAGGGAGCCCATGGATCACGGGAAATTCAGCTTAACGGCGCAGCAGCCAGATGTGCCCTGGTTGGCGATGAAATCATTATTATGACGTTTGCCGTCATGGAAGAAGCAGAAGCGCGAAACTTCAAACCCATGGTTCTTATTGTCGATAGGGAAAACAACCCGAAAAGCCGCCACCATGTAGGCGAGGCTGATGAATCGTTATCATGACAGCCCTGCACACCTGATACTTCCTCCAATATTCAAGCAATAATATGGCACTTGCAATAATCATTATGGCCGCAGGAAAAGGTACCAGAATGCAGTCAGAGCTGCCAAAGGTGCTTCATCAGGCCAACGGACGACCTCTTATCGACTATGTGCTTGATACGGCGAACTCTCTTGACCCCGCCAAAACAGTGCTTATTGTCGGTCACCAGGCCGAGTTGGTCAAGGCGGCGGCTGCACGATACCGGGTATGCAGTGCACTTCAGGAACCACAACTCGGAACCGGTCATGCCATTATGCAGGCAGAAACCCATCTCCGTGACTTTAAGGGTGAAATCCTTATTCTCTCAGGAGATGCACCACTGGTCAATGCTGAAACGCTGCAGAAGCTCATTGCTTTTCACCGTTCCAGAAATGGTGCCGCAACAGTCTTGACTGCAGAACTTCATGATCCAACCGGATATGGACGGATTATCCGACAGGAGAAGAGTGATGGTGTTCTGAAGATTGTGGAACAAAAAGACGCATCCAAAGAGGAGTTGGTCGTCAGGGAGATCAATTCCGGTGTTTACGTGTTCAATGCACAAATGCTTTTTCAGGCGCTTGGACAGATCAACACGAACAATGCCCAAAAAGAGTACTATCTGACCGATGTTTTTGCCATCTGCTTCCAGAAAGGCCTGAGAGTGTACGCCTTCAAGACGGAGAATCCGGACGAAATTCTCGGCATCAACACCCCTGAACAACTCCTGGAGGCGGAGCAACTGCTGCGCAACCACTCGAAATAAAATGCCCCGACAAATCGGGGGAGGTAATGCTTATTTCCGGGTGCGGCGTGATTTTTGTGGTTCTCTCTCTTTGGCTGTTTTTTGATTCGCTCCAGTAACAAGAGAATCCGGAGATGACCGATCAATATCGGCACTCTCCGAGTGTATTCCGCTCTCATGCATGGAATAAAACTCAACCAGATTGCCATCGGGATCCATGACAAAAAAAGCTCTGCCTTCCCGGCGATGTGCTGGCTGAGTGACCATATGCACGCCACAGTCATCAAGATAGAGCGCCGCTGCATCAACTTCAGCATCCGACGCAAGCCTGAATCCGAAGTGATCGACACGGATATCCCTTGCTTCTGGCAAACCGGCTGTTTCAGCCTTGACAAGCACAAGCATATCCGAATTAATACGCAAGTAGGTAATATTTGCACCAACGCGGTGATCAAGCTTGAGACCAAGAACAGCGCCATAAAACTCTTCGGCCCTGCGCAGATCATTAACACGAAGGGTGATCTGGTTAATCCCCGTCAGTTTCATCATCTTCTTCAACTTGAATGATCTTTTTCTCTACCGGTTTTTCCACCGTGTAATTGTATTTATGCGCGAAGTAATCTGCAACAGCCTTATGCGACGACTTTTCACGAACTTCAAACTCAAGGCTGATAGCAACTTGTTCCGGGAATACCTTGTCCGACTCGGATTCACTGCTCGGATTGCGAATCATCTCCTTATAGGGAAGAAGCTTGTCTTCAAGTTCTGCCCGTTCCTCATCATGTAATCTTTTTGCTTTTTTTGAAATCGCAACCACCGTCTCGTACAGATTCGAGTGCGCACTTCTCAACTTGTTCAGGTCAACAGGTTTAACCGACATTGCACTTTTTTTTACGTTTTTAAAAGAAATTTGCTGATCAGCTCCGTGACAGCCTCAACGGTTTTATCCAGATTATCGTTCACGATAACCTCATCAAACCGGTCTGCAAACTCAAGCTCCAGCCGGGCGCGCTCAAGGCGTACTCTGATACTTTCTTCATCTTCACTCTCCCGCCCTTTAAGCCTCTGCTGCAAAACCTCGATGCTCGGTGGCTTAAAAAAAAGCAGCAATGAATTGTCCGGAAAAATCCGCTTCAAATTCAGTGCGCCCTTCACATCAAGATCAAGAAGCAAATTTGTACCTCTGTCGATAACCTCTCGGGTTTTATCGAGCAAAGTACCGTAATAGTTTCCAAAAAAGAATTCATGTTCAACAAAGCCGCCCTGGCGGATCTTTTCTTCAAAATCCTCTTTCGTGAGAAAATAGTAGTTAACTCCTTCCTGCTCACCCGACCTCTTTTGCCGGGTTGTGGCTGATACCGAAAATCTGATATTTTGCAAACACTCAAGCACCAGTTTGGCTATCGTGGACTTTCCGGTACCTGATGGAGCTGAAAACACAATAAGCTTTCCCTGCTGCTGCCGCTCTTCAACCATAGAATTACTCGATATTTTGCAGTTGTTCCCTGATTTTCTCAAGATCCTCCTTGATCTGAACTATCTTCTGGGAAATCTCTGCATTCTGTGATTTTGATGCAATGGTGTTCGCTTCGCGTAACTGCTCCTGAAGCAGAAAATTGAGCTTTCTTCCTGTTCCACTTTCATCGTTCTGCAACTCTTCAAGAAAAAACTTGTTATGGCTGGCAAAGCGGGTCAGCTCCTCGGTAATGTCAAGTTTGTCGGCTGCAAGAACCAGTTCCATTTCAAGGCGATCACGGCTATATGCCAAATCTTTACCGGCAACAGCCTCTACCTTTGCAGCAAGCCTCTTTCGTACCGCTTCAAGATTGTCAGATGCAAGAGTAGCTACAAGCGCAAGTGTACGCTCAATTTCGACAATTCTTCTGACAAAATCGACTGAAAGCTCCTCGCCCTCCCGGCGCCGCATTGCCTTGAGACGTTCAATTGCCACCTGAAGAAGATTTTTCACAAACGGCCAATGCTCATCGACATGGTCAAGTGACGTCGCCCCATTGTCTAATATTTCAGGGAAGCGGAGCAAATGTTCAAGGAGCAGAGGAGCGTCAACGGCAGCTTCGCGCCTGAGGCTGTCGAGCAACTCTTTATAAGCTTTTACCTTCGGTATATTGATACTGACAGAGATGGGTTGTACATCGTCGAGCTGAATTTGAATAAAAGCCGCGATTTTACCCCTCTGAAAATGGGCACGGATCATCTCCCTGACTTCAAGCTCAAAAGAGAGTAACTGACGGGGAAGCTTGACACTGATTTCAGCGAAGCGGTTATTGACTGACCGCAACTCAACAAGAGTCCGGACACCGCTTTCAACTGACTCTGCGCTGCCATATCCGGTCATGCTTTCCAACATAGTATTTCCTGCTCTGCATTCTTTTTAAAAGGATAACCTGCAGAGCCCAGGCTCTGCAGAGATCGGGGCAAAAATAGTTCAGATTGCCCTCTTACTTTCGAAGCTCAAGTTCACCAATCACTTTACGATAACGATCGATATCGACGTTTTTCACATAATTCAGCATTTTCTTGCGTTTTGCTACAAGCATCAGCAATCCACGGCGGGAGTGCTTGTCTTTTGGATGCGACTGCAGGTGACCGGTAAGATCACTGATTCTGCGGGTATATAACGCGACCTGAACCTCGGATTTTCCGGTATTCTTTTCTGACGCGCCGAACTGCTTGATAACTTCCGCTTTAAACTCTTTTGTCAGGCTCATATCTCTTCGTTTGTTATGTTAAATCGGTTGACCTTCAATATAATATTATTAGCAATACAACTCCACCGTTTTTTTATCTTTTTCGAGCTGCATTTTCAGCTCTTCGAGTGACGAAAATTTTATTTCATCCCTGATGAACTTGAGCAAAATAAAGCTGATCATGCAACCATATAGGGTACCGCCATATCCCAGAATATGGGCCTCAACCGTTTTAATCCCTTCAAGGGAGACCGTCGGACGAACACCGATATTCATCAGAGCCATGAAGGAATGGCCGTTCAGCACGGTTTGAGCCAGATAG
Organism: uncultured Chlorobiaceae bacterium; assembly: GCA_903840935.1. Lineage (GTDB taxonomy): Bacteria > Bacteroidota > Chlorobiia > Chlorobiales > Chlorobiaceae > Chlorobium. Next base: position 53,217 of record CAIMHT010000004.1, on the reverse strand, counting down.
ACTCCGGCGCGGGGCAGCAGTTTATCGGAATCAGAAAGTCTGAGATTCACTGTCGGAAAGCCAATCTCCCGCCCACGCTTGTCGCCATCAACCACCGTTCCGCTGATTATATACGGAGAACCGAGAAATGCATTGGCCTCTTCGATCTTGCTGCTTGCAAGCAGTACTCTTATGCGTGTACTTGAAAAATGCTCATTGCCAATCATCACTTCATCAACAACCTCTACATCAAAACCAAGCTCGCAGCCAAGGGTTTCAAGCGTCTTGCCACTCCCGCTCCTGTCGCGACCAAAAGCGTGATCATAACCGACAACAATGCTTTTGGCCCCAAGCAACCCGACCAGAACATTGCGGATAAAATCATCCGAGCTGCGCGAAGCAAAATCCGGTGTAAAGCGCACAACAAAAAGAAGATCAACACCCTCACCGGCAAGAAGGGTAATTTTTTCGTCAAGTGTGGTCAGCAGTCCAAGCGGGCCTGAAACTTCGCCCTTGAGCACCATCCTCGGATGAGGCTCAAAGGTAACGACAACACTTCTCAAACTGCGAGCTTTTGCAATGGAAACCATACGGGCAATGATCATCCGATGCCCTCTGTGGACACCATCATAGGAGCCAACCGTCACAGCAGAAGCTGTGATCGGAAAATCCTCCGAAGTGGCAGAACCATAACGACAGACATGATTATTATCATACTCAACAATACGCATACCTCTTTTTATCTCCCCTCACCCGGTCGGGTGTTTGATGCCTCCTGAAGAATAGCTTCAATACTCTCTGATATCGTTCTGGCGGAGCTTAGCTCCCAACTGCCAATAGAGACTCTCCTGAGTGATGCCAGATAGCCTCCAACCCCAAGCACTGCACCCAGTTCATGCGCAATAACCCTGATGTAGGCTCCCTTGGAAACATGAAGAGTAAAATAGAGCAGAGGCAGTTCAATGCGAGTAACTTCAAAACGGTGGATAACAATCTCTTTTGCTTTCCGCTCCCTGATCTCCACTCCCTTTCGGGCATGTTCATAGAGTCGTTTTCCGTTATGCCAGGCCGCCGAATGCATAGGCGGCTGCTGCTGATGTGAGCCAAGAAAACCGGAGGCTGCAGAACGAATTTCACTCTCCGTCAGGTGAGCCGTCGGGCAATGGCCATATTCGGGGGTTTCAACATCATGACTTTCCGTCATTGCACCAAGCTTAATGACGCCGTCGTATACCTTGTCAAGCACTTCAAGTGTAGCAATTTCCTTTGTTTTCCGTCCAGTCGCAAGAATAAGCAGTCCCGTGGCTTTAGGATCAAGAGTGCCGCAATGACCAACCTTGCGCTTCAAGCCACACCGCTTATAGCTGTTCCTGATTTTAGCCACCACATCGAACGACGTCCAGTCGAGAGGCTTGTCAATCAGGAGAAAATTGCCTTCATCAACCAAAGGCTCCCTGTTTTGCTGTTCATCCATGCACACTCTTTTTCAAGAACCCCTCGGTTAACCATTTTCAACGGAACTTTTTCTCACTCCGCTCAAAAGCTGCTCAATACGGCTTGCGCGCTCATAGAGATGATCTTCATGGAATTCGAGCTCGGGAATACGCCGAAAGTGGTGACGGATTTTCGAAGAGAGAATCTTTCTGATGTTCTTTGTTTTGTCCTGCAACGAAACCATGGCTATCTGCTGCTCCCCGGGCGTACCAATGATCGAAATATAGACCCTGGCGATGCTCAGATCAGCCGTAATCTTCACATCAACAACCGTGATGATCGGACCGCTGCGGGGAAGCTCTTTTTGAAGGATTGCTCCCAGCTCCTGCTGCAGCAGTGATGCAACTCTCTCAGTACGTATCGACATAGATCAACAATAAGCTATTCATAGTTTCCGTTTTTTCTCAACGATCTTATAGGCCTCGACAATGTCTCCAACCTTGATATCATCATAGTTCTTGAGACTCATGCCGCACTCATAGCCAGCATCAACCTCTTTGACATCGTCCTTGAAACGACGAAGCGCTGCAAGCTGGCCTTCGTAAATCTGGACACCATCACGGAGCAGTCGAACCTTGGAATCACGGAACATCTTGCCCTCAAGCATATAACAACCGCCGACATTTCCAATCTTGGGGACTTTAAAGATTTGTCGGATTTCAAGCGAACCGAGGCTCTCTTCATGCAGTTCAGGTGAGAGCATTCCCTCAAGCGCCTTCTCGACATCTTCAAGTACATGATAAATAACGCTGTAAAAGCGAACATCAAGATCTTCCTTTTCGGCCAGCTTTTTGGCGTTGACATTCGGTCGTACCCTGAAGCCGATAATGATGGCATCAGAGGCAGCGGCAAGCAACACGTCAGTTTCAGTAATCTGCCCGACGCCCTGGTGAATAATCTGTACCTTAACCTCTTCATTCTGGATCTTCATAAGACCGTCAGCGAGAGCCTGAATGGATCCATCTGTGTCTGCCTTGATAATGACGCTCAGCTCTTTCATCAACCCCTCCTTTATCTGGCGGGCAATACTGTCGAGCTTGACACGTGTGCTGCGACGGAAGTCATGCTCGCGACGGATAACCTGGCGCTTCTGGGCCAAATCGCGTGCTTCCCTGTCCGTCACCATGACCGTCAGCGCATCACCTGATTGCGGAAGATCCTCAAATCCAAGCACCCTGACGGGCTGTGAAGGATTGGCAAAAAGAATTCTCTTGCCTCTCTCATCCATAAGGGCGCGAACCTTCCCCATAGTATTACCGGCCACAAAAGGATCGCCAACCTTGAGTATGCCGCGCTGAACAAGCACCGTAGAAATAACGCCCTTCCCCTTGTCGAGTTCAGATTCAACAATAATTCCGCTTGCAGAAACCTCTTTGGAATAGTTGCCTCTCAGCTCACGCATTTCAGCTTCGGTCAGCACCTTTTCCATCAGTTCCGCAATGCCGATACCTTTCTTTGCAGAGATCTCCTGACACTGATAGGCTCCACCCCACTCTTCAATAAGCACCCCTGCTTCAGACAACTGGGTCTTGATTTTCTCGGGGTTGGCTTCAATTTTATCAATTTTATTGAGCGCAACAACAATCGGAACTCCTGCCGCTTTGGCATGATTGACGGCCTCAATGGTCTGGGGCATAACACTGTCATCAGCCGCAACAACAAGAATAACAATATCGGTTACCTGTGCGCCCCTTGCCCGCATGGCGGTAAATGCTTCATGACCAGGCGTGTCAAGAAAAGTTATTTTGCGGTTGCCTTCAACCGTTACTTCGTACGCTCCGATATGCTGAGTAATGCCGCCGGATTCACCGGCAACAACTTTACTGTTGCGGATATAATCGAGAAGCGAAGTCTTTCCGTGATCAACATGCCCCATGATGGTGACGACCGGAGGACGAGTCTGCATATCAGCTTCCTCATCCTCGGTAACCATCACCGCAGTTGCCTCAACCTCTGAAATAAACTCCGCCTCAAAGCCGAACTCAAGAGCAATCAGCTCAATCGACTCCTTATCAAGCCGCTGATTGATGGTAACAAACTTGCCGAGCGCAAAACACTTCTGGATAATATCTTTGGCCGTAATGCCCATAAGCTCCGCCAGTTCATGGGGCGAAGCGTACTCGGTAACGCGAACAACCAGACGCTGAGACTCACGAAAAGCCTCATCCACTTCATGCTCACGCTCACGCTCATTGCGACGCTGCTTGCGAAATTTCTGGCGTGAACCTGTTCCACTGCGATCATCAATACCACTGATCGTTTTCTGGATATTCGCCGAGATGACCTTGTCGTCCACCGCTGGCTTCTTTTTCTTCTTTCCTTTTTTCTTTGCGTTAGCGGCACTGTCAGCAGCAACAACCGGCTTTGCCTTCGCGTCCGTGGCCACCTTGACCGGTGGCTTCTTGGCAACAACCACCTTCTCTTCCGGACGACTCTCATCTGCTGGCTTCGATACAAATTCGTTTTTCAAAGCGTCAGCCTGCTCCTGGAAATTCTTTTTACGGTTTTTTCTGTTCCTGCCGGCATGTATGTCGAGGGTGCCAAGCACGGTAAGACCTCCCATCATCTGCGGGGAGTCAAAAGAGACCAAATGCTCGTTGACCGAGGGCTCCTCTTTTTTTGACGCTGGTTCTGGAATCTCAGCGGCTTCTGCGACCTCAGGGATCTCAACGATATCATGGAGAGCAGAAGAATCCTGCTGTTCCGTCACTTCAGGGAGATCATGGTGTTCAGGCTGCTGAGGAACAACAGCGACCTCTGCAATAACAGGAAGTTCGGCAGCAACAGCAATTTCAGCATGAACAGAAGATTCTGAAGGTTCGGCTACAGCCTGCTGCCCGATGACTTCGATAATCTCCGTTGGGACGGAAACATGGCTCTCCGGTTCCAAAAAGTGTTCTGGTTCAGAAACAACATCAATCACTTCGACTGCAAAAACCTCTTTTTTTACCTCTGGAACAACAACCACAGGCGGTGCCGGAGGGCTGAGGGTTTCGCTGAGATGCTGCTCTTTTTCATAAGTTTTCCGTGACTGCTCTTCAAGCCTTGAGATGCGCTTCTCTTTCTCCGCCCTTATTTTTTTTGTTTCATCAACCATTTTCTTCTCAACGCTGAAATGGCCAAAAATCAGTCCGTGTATCTCTTCACCTACCATAGAGGATGTAGAGGCAACCCTGCCACCTTCCTGCTTGACAAAAAGTAATACTTCCTGCGGACTTACCTGCAGTTCTCTTGCTATATCACTTATGCGGTATTTCTTTCCCATGTCCTCAAGGGCCATTACATCCTCCTCTGGATTTAAAAACGCTTTACTTCTTTCGAAATGTTCACTCTGCGGTCGGTTCTATTGATCTATCAGGCGCCAATTCATCCGGCTCATGCTCGATAGTGTCATCAAAAAGAGCCGCCAGATCCGCTTCGGTAAACTCTTCTTTTACGGTTTTATAAATATTTTCGGCAATCTTCCTCCAATAGCGCTTTTCCTCATCGGTCACTTTGCGCTCCCTCGGTTTGACGCCAGTCTTGTAACTTTTACCAAAAATCGTCTGCTCTTCAGGTTTAGACGACCCCAGAAGAGAGTGCTCAATTTCATCAACTCCAGCTTTGAGTACTTTTTTGGCCGTATCAAGACCACCATCAAGAAGCTGGTAAATCATGTCATCGCCAAATTCCTCACGGAACTCAATGATATCGATATCGGTAGGATCTTCCATCGATTTATCGATTACATCACGATAGACATCAATCTCATAGCCGGTAAGCTTCTCCGCCAGATGAATATTATTCCCATTTTTTCCGATCGCATATTTGATCTGGTCAGGCTTGAGCATCACCCTTGCTTTCCGGGTTTTCATATCAGCATGGACCGTCAGAGGATCAATTTTCGCTGGTTGCATCGCCCTTGAAATATAAATCTGCGGCTCATCGGCATAATAGATAACATCAATATTTTCGTTGTTCAGCTCTTTGACTATGCTCTGAATGCGCTTGCCACGATACCCGACAGTGGCACCGACCGGATCAATGCGTGCACTGGTGGATTCAACCGCAACCTTTGCGCGTTCACCAGGAACCCTCGCAATCGCCTTGATCACAATAAGACCGTCAAGAATTTCAGGTACTTCATGTTCAAAAAGCTTGTACAAAAAACGGTCGTCAACTCTCGACACAATGACCTTCATTCCTCCATCAGCTTTTTCCCGTTCAACCATCGAGCCGTCATCAAGCCTCACTTTCGTCTTCTCACGCTCAATACGCTTGACATAGAGCTTCATCCGCGGAGTTCTACGGGGATTGTCCTTTTTCATCATCTCAGACTTCGGCAACACAAGCTCGACACGATGGTCTTTCGACGTGTTGTAGGTAAAAATAACCTCATTCGCACGAACCTGATAGACCTCGCCAGCAACAATCTCGCCAACTTTTTCAAGACACTCTTCATAAACAACAAGACGTTCAAGATCCCGTACCTTCTTCTGTACTGACTGCTTGATAATCTGAATAGACTTACGGCTCAGATAATCTTCAAGCCGGATCGGCCCCTCTTCATAATAATCACCAATTTCAAGAGAGTCATCGATTTTTCGTACCTCTTTGAGCGTAATCTCAATGCTTTCAATATCAATCTCTTCGACAATCTTTTTCAGAATATAGACTTCGAAATCTCCCCGCTCGGGGTTGATGAAAATGTTGGACTCAACTTCAGGATCATAATCTTTTCGGAGCTGCTTCTGGATAATATCCTTGAGAAGGTCGGCAATATCCATTTTTACAGCCGCACTCTCCGTGCGTTTATCCAGAAAAATCTTGGACTGCTCGATTTCGCCGAAAGCGCTGGCAATCTGCACCCGCCGATCCTGTCCCTCATCTTTTATCTTCTTTTTGACCATCTCTATCTTGGATTGTGCATTTTATAAAAGAAAATTTCCACTCACCAGTATAAACCTCTTTACAATTCCGCCTCAGGAACCGCTCGGATTACCTGATTGAGGTAGAGTGTGATACCTTCAGTTTTTGCCGGCTGACCTTTCTTTTTAGTCATTTTTGGCATAATTACGATTTTCGACTCACTCTCTTCCGAAAGCGACACATCCTGCAGATGCCCGGCCAGCTCCTCCGGCTCACCATCCGCACCAATAAAGGTAACCTGCAGCAGCTTTCCGATATGCCGAATGTACTGCCGGGGAATGATTATGGGCTCGCCAAGACCGGGAGAAGAGACTATCAGATCAAAATTTTCTCCAATCTGCTCGAGAAGTTCATCATCGCCCTCAATCTGCTCGCGAACCCTTCTGCTCACATAGGCGCACTGATGAATTCGGATTCCAATATCAGCATCCATCAGTATCTCTATCTTCCGGGCACTCGCCTTGCCTTTTACCTTGATATCAATGAGATAAGCACCTTCACCCCGAGTACCAGCAGACTCTGCAATAATCCGGGAGACACAATTCCTGATGCGCTCTTGCATGAATACCCCTTAGGAACTTTAAAAAGAAAACAAAAAAGTGGGGAACCCCCCACTTCAAATAAGATACTATTGTACGTCGTCAAACCAAGTGTCGCAATGTACGAAAAAACAATCCAAAGCACAACACCTTATATGACGTCCTGTTTTTTATTGTTGAGGCGGCTTTCAAGAACCTCATAATCCGACTCGTCAACATGCTGTCCTGAAAACATTGAGCTCCGTGAAATTTCACCATGACCAGGAGTCCCTTTCCTGATAAAAAGAAGTCCTCTCCTCAGCGTACGAACTACCGTACGAATTACCAGAAAAAAAATAATAAAAAGAAAAATAAATTTCAGCATCTGCTCAACAACGCCCTCAGGCGATTTTCGTTCACACGACATTTGAATACCTCAACACCGTCAACAAAGATGACTGGAATTTTGAATCCAAACCGTTCAACCAGTTCCCCATCACCCGAAATATCTCTTTTTTCCAGATCAAACGGCAACGATGCATTGACCTTCTGCAGAATCTCCATGGCCTCGTCGCACAGGCAGCACTCTTTTTTTCCATAGAGGATAACCTTGTGGCGCGTGTTCTTCACGATTGCAACTGCCCGTTCGCAGTCGGTTCACACAGAAATTCAAGCAAAGCCTCCAGAGAGAGCATGGTCTGCTCCGAAGTGGAGAGATTTTTCAGTGCATAGAGCCCCGTCGCCTTTTCCGTCGTACCGACAAAGAGCGCATAAGATGCCTTTATCCGGTTGGCCTCCCTCATCTGCGCCTTCATGCTCCTTGCCGCCAGGTCTATCTCCGTCTTGATGGCCGCGTTACGCAATCGGCAGGTAATCTGCAGAGCGTGGTCGGCAAGATCCTGCTGCTGCACTACAACATAAACAAGCGGACACTGAGGAGTGAGAGCATCAAAAAGCCCCTGTTTTTCCATGGTTATCAAAAGCCTCTCCATGCCCACAGCAAACCCCGAGGCCGCCACATCCACCGAACTGCCAAGCTCACGGGCAAGACCATCGTAACGCCCTCCACCACCGATGGCATCCTGCGCACCAAGTTCTGAACTGGTCACTTCAAACGCTGTATTGCAATAATAATCAAGCCCCCGAACCAGACGATAATCGATTTCGTACGCAATATTGCGTTCATCAAGATAATACAGCACCTTCTCAAAATCCTGCACCGAAGCCGGGTTGAGATAATCGTATAACTTCGGAGCTCCGACAATCAGTTCCTGAAGAGCAGGATTTTTGGAATCAAGAATCCTCAGCGGATTTTTTTCGAGCCGCTCTTTCGATGCATCATCAAGAATATCGTGAAAGGGAGAAAAATAGTCCTGCAACGCACACCGGTACCGAAGCCGGTCATCGGTGTCGCCAAGACTGTTGATGCGGAGCTTGAGCCCCTGAAGACCAAGTGAACGAAAAACCTCCATCATCATGGTTATAACCTCGGCTACCGCAGCCGGCGAGGAAACACCAAGCAGTTCAGCCCCGAACTGAGAGAACTGACGCTGCCTTCCTGCCTGCGGCCTCTCCTTGCGAAAAAGTTCGCCCGTGTAGTATAACTTGTGCACAGGAGCAGAGGCGAGCAGATTATGCTGAAGCGCCGCCCTCATCACACCGGCCGTCATCTCTGGACGCAGCGTCAGGGAGCGCCCTTTAGGGTCGGGCTGAAAGGTGAACATCTCCTTGCCGACAATATCCGTCGTCGAACCAATTCCTCGCCGGAACAGCTCGGTATACTCAAAAACCGGAATCCGTATTTCGCTGAAGCCGTAAAGGGAGGCAAGAGCGTCAACAACTCCCTCTACATATTTCCATCGGGCCGCCTCTTCGGGAAAAATATCCCGAGTGCCCTTTACTGCCTGGTACTGCGGCATAACTGTAATGATCCCCTGCTGGTAAAAATGTTGTTATATCTGCGGAAAATCCCTCTCTTCTTCCCTGAAAAGCTCAGTAACCTCCGCCGTTGAGGTTGCAAGAAGAAGCTTCTGGCGGACATCATCGCGGCCTGCAAGCCTTGTAATACGACCAAGCAGCTTCAAATGCTCCGAAAGCATCTCCTCAGGCGTAGCCAACAAAAAAACAATTCTGACCGGCTCTTCATCAATTGAATCAAAGTTAATGGCGTTGCGAAGTATGGCAAGCGCCATAACCGGCCTGATCACTCCCCCACTCTTTGCGTGCGGCAGGGCCAAGCCTTTGCCGATACCGGTCGACATATCCTGCTCACGCCTGAAAACATCCTCCCTGAGGCGCCCGATATCAATCACACCCGGGTGATCGGCCACAATAAAGAGCATTTTTTCAATCACCTCACTTTTCAGGGCAAGGTCAAGATTCAAAACAATACAATTTTCGGAAAGAAGGCCTTCAATTTTCATGATGACAACCTCGTACGGTTTAATACTGCTGCCTGTTGAAAGGTGCCCCTCTCGGCACACTCTTGACCATCAATATAAAAAAACATTTCCAACCCTGCCGCCACCAAGACACGCCCCTTCAGCCAGTTCAAAGATGGACGGTAATAAAATAGATAAATGGCGAGACAAACATGATGGTATCGAACCGGTCAAGCACTCCACCGTGACCAGGAATCAGATGTGACGAGTCTTTGACCCCGGCATCCCTTTTAAACATTGATTCAATGAGGTCTCCAGCCGGACTTGCCAGCCCTATCAAAAGACCGGTCAACAACGCTTTGGTCAACGACAACTCCGGCACAAAATTGCTGTAGATCACTGATGCGGCAACGCTTCCTGCAAAGCCAGACACAAATCCCTCCCATGTCTTGTGGGGACTCAAGCGCTCGAACAGTTTGCGGTGAATAAACCTTCCGCCCAGGATACTCCCGCCAAAGTAGGCAAAAATATCGGCTGCCCAGACACAGAAAAACATGAGAAAAACCATTATCTCTCCCTCTTTACCATCTTCAAAAAAACGAAGCCGCAACAGGGAGCCGAAAGAGAGATTGACATAAAGCAAACCGGGCAGAATCGCCCCCAAATTAAGCAGCGGAGAGCCCTCTTTCATAAACAGCTCCATCACAAGCAGGGCGAGCACAACAACCAGCAACAGCTCCCACACCTCCATCCCCTGCTTATAAAAGTTGGCCTGAAAAAGCGCAGTTATCAGCAGCACAATCCAGAGTGCCGGAGGCTTGGCCTTGTGGCGTGCAAGACGATGAAACTCAAAAACAGCCACAAGCGCCAAAAGAGAAAAAAAGAGAAAAAAAACATCCCCTCCAAGAGCAATGAGCCACAGCAACAAAGGAATGCCCACAAGAGCCACAAGCACCCGCTGCAATAAATTAACGCTCAAAAGTTTACCCATACATCCTCTCTTCAACAACTGATCAATCTTCATGAAAATCATCTCTGCAGCACAGCCAAAAGCCGCCGGAGGACCATTATAAACAACAATATACTTCCAGCAACAACAAGCCACCACCACGGCGCACCAAGAAGAGCCTTTGACTCCACAGGGCACTCAAGATTTCCCCCTTCGGTAACAAAAAGAAAGAGCAACGCCGCCAGGTTATTCACAAAATGAACAAGAAAAGAAATTGCCAGATTACCCGCCGAAGCGTAAATATAGCCAATATACCACCCAAGCAAGGCAAGAGGCAAAAGATTTGCCGCGCTCAAATGAAAGAGTGCAAAAATAAAGCCGGTCAGCACCACTGCATTGCCAGAAGAGATTGAGCGGGAGTAATTTTGCTGAATATAGCCCCTAAAAAAAAGCTCCTCACAGAGGGCAGGAGTGACGGCAAAAACAACGGCAACCGACAAATATTCCGAAACTGAGCCGGCCTGGGCAAGTTGCCGGATGAACGATTCCATCAGATCACGCTGGCGAACCACTTCCGCTCCGGCAGAGCCAAGAGCCGGCCAGAGATAGTTATCCTGAGCTGCGGTGATGGTATACAGTAACGGCTGAAGCAAAAAAATACCTCCAACCGCCAGTGCCGCCATACCAAAATCAATCGGCTTCCCTATCCCCAAAAAAGCAAGACTCTGTGGGGCAAAGGGATTTTTCCGGCCCGTATGCCAGCCTGCAAGCAGAAGAACGGGAAGGGCAAGCACAAGAATCTGCCCCATGGCCTGAATCAGTCGAATAGAAGAGAGCTGGCTCCTCTCAATGGTTGACAACGAAAACGCCGCTCCACTCCCGCCGCTGACAAAAGACAAAAGCACTCCACCGACAAGTGGATAGAGCAGCATGATGGCAATCAAATAGAGCGTATTGGCCATAAAAGAGGGACGCTGCAAAGCAAAAAGATCGGAAGAAAAAAACTTCTGCATTGAAAATTATACGTTACAATGAAATCTTTGAGAATTTGATACCTTGTCTTCCTGTCGTTAAATTCAGTATTGATCAAACAGACAGGAATTGAACAAGGGATAAACGAGCAGAAAGGCAGATGTATCAAAAAAAATCAGCTTTTAAATATGTTGCCGGGACGACAGCCCTTGAATTCTCCCCGAACACTGAGCGAGGTCTCGAAGAATATACCGTTCAGATTCGCAAAAAAAATATTGTCAAACGCAAAGGTTATGGGTAAACGCAGAAAACCAGCCACTCTCTATCATGGCCAGCCCAAGAGCATCGTCATTCTTGCAAGAGAGCGGTACGGAGATGCCATCATGCTAACCCCCCTCATCGCCACACTCCGACAAACATATCCGGAGGTCTCCATCTCTATTGTCGCCTTCTCCCGGATCATTTTTGATTTTTTCAACGCCGACACCAATATCAGCGGCGTCTATCATGCCAAACGGGATCTGAAAAGGTACCTTTTCGAGTTCTTTCCCAAAAAGTTCGATATTTTGTTCAACCCGAAAAACCATCCATCAACCCATTTTCACATTCAGTCACTGATCATCAGGGCGAAATACAAGGTCGGTCATCGTAACACCCGGCACGAAGCGCTCTATAACCACATCATTGACCTCGGGCCTGGCGCTCATGAATCGACAAGAAACCTCGCGCTCATGGGGGGCAATCAGTAACTCCCCGCATCAACATGCCCAACCATACATACCACAAATGCCAGTTTCAAATGAAATCGCCACATTCCTCGAGGCGCTTCCGACGGGATTATACACAGGCATCAATATCAGCGCCGGTACCCCCGGTGGACATCGGACATTTGAACAGTGGGCCGAACTCATCAGAAGCTTCCCCGAAGAGCGATTTGTCATCTTTTCTGCGCCCGGAGAAATTGCCGAAAAAAGAACACTTGAGAACCCGCACGGCAACGTCCTGCCCTCCCCACACACACAAAACCTTTATGAAGTCTGGCAAATCGTCAAAAAGCTTAAGCTTCTCATCACCCCCGACACGTCACTGGTACATATCGCCGCATGCTCCGATACCCCATTGGTGGCTCTTTACCGGCACAACCCGGCTGACAGCAAAGAATTCTCCCCTTTGAGCACATTGCAGGAAGTCATCGTTTCTCCAACCCCCAGTGTCGTTGACATCGAAAACGAAGTCGTAACGGCTGCCCTTGGCAGGATGCTTGCAAGCCTGTCTGTCAACAACGCCTCCCAAGTCAAACTTCTTTCAACGTATTAACAACTAATTGCTGTTGTCTTTTTGCAAGATGTGGGCCCATAGGCAAACTCAACACATTCTGACTTATTTTCTCGGCAATCGGGAAGGCTCCCACTCTATAACCTGACTCGGCATAAGCATCCTGCAAATGAGGCGGTATGGGATAATGAAGCATGGTGCCAACGCCAGCCTCAGCCAAATGCTTTTGAAGTTCATTTCGATGTGGAGATTTTATAACAAACAAATGCCACACAGGCTCAACCCACGAAGGAACAACAGGAAGAACAATATCGGTTTCTGTCTTAAACTGATCAAGATATTGCGTAGCTGCCCGTTTGCGTCGCGCATTCCACTCATCAAGCCTTCTCAGCTTTACTCGCAGCATCGCCGCCTGCAATTCATCAAGACGGGAATTGAAACCTTTTACGTTATTATGATACTTGATTCGTGATCCATAATTCCCCAACATCCTTATTTTTTCAGCAAGAACATCGTCGTTGGTCGTTACAGCACCGCCATCACCAAACGCCCCAAGGTTTTTACCGGGATAAAAACTGAACCCAGCGGCATCTGCTAAACCTCCTGTTCTCTGTCCTTTATATTTTGCTCCATGAGCCTGCGCAGCATCTTCAAAAACTTTTAGCCCATAACGTACCGCGATTTCGTTAATGCTATCCATATCTGCAGGTTGACCATAGAGATGTACCGGCATGATGGCCCTGGTGCGCGCAGTAATCGCGCTTTCAATACAAGAGGAATCGATATTATTGGTATGCTCATCAGGTTCTACCGGTACCGGTTTAGCGCCTGAATAAGTTACGGCAAGCCAAGTTGCAATATAGGTATGGGCAGGAACAATAACCTCATCACCACTGCCGATACCGGATGCACGAAGAATAAGCTGCAAGGCATCAAGGCCATTTCCGACTCCGATACAGTGTTTTACCTGACAATATGACGCAAATTCTGCTTCGAATGCTTCAACTTCTTTGCCGAGAATATACCAACCTGAGTCCATCACACGAGCATAAGCCGCATCGAACTCATCCTTGATCTCAAGATATTGAGCATGTAAATCAAGAAATGGAACCTTCATATCTTTGCACCTAACGTAACCAGGTAATCGTTGTAGTCGCGATAGTAATCATCCTCATCATAGGTGTTCGACGCCAGAACCATACAAACCGAGCCTGATGAAAAATTGTCAAGTTCCCTCCAGATCATTGGGCATACGTACAGTCCATTGTAAGAGCGGTTCAGGTGGAAACGCTTTTTCTCCTTGCCATCATCAAGTACGACATCGAAACTGCCAGACATAGCGATAATCAACTGATGCAATGCTTTATGTGCATGCCCACCACGCTCTGCTCCTCCAGGAACATCATAGAGATAGTAAACTCTCTGAATGTTAAATGGAATATGGTTATTGCCTTCAATAAACGTAAGATTACCCCGGGTATCCTGAATTTTAGGAAGGTCAATATATCGACATAAATCAAGACTGTATAACATTTCTTTATTTATTTCTTTAACCTTTTTTTCATGACTCGTGCGGGATTACCGACAACGGTTAAGCCAGGAAGTACATTTTTGGTTACCACAGCACCTGCGCCAACAATAGCGCCAATTCCGATACGAATACCAGGCAATATTATTGCTCCGCCTCCAATTACGGCACCATCCTCAACCCATGTTTCCAAACATGCATATTCAGAATTACGACTTTTTGGATATTTGTCATTGGTAAATGTCACATTAGGCCCAACGAATACATCATTACCAAGTCTAACCCCATCCCACATCTGAACACCTGCTTTCACTGTCACCCGATCACCAATAATAACATTATTTTCGATAAAGCAGTGAGAACATATATTGCAGCACTGTCCAATTTCAGCACCAGGCAGAATCACTGTGTACTGCCAAATCCGTGAATCCTGCCCTATTTTAGTTGTTTTGACATCAGCCAAATCATCCACGAAAAAGCTCATGAAAAGCCTCAATATAATATTATTATAATAAAATAGTTTTATTTGCGACTAAAAATCACCGTTGATTATTAATGACACTATTGTAGTGGGCTGACATCCGCAATGAAAAAGCATTTGCGCCACAAACCGAAACAATATGTTTACGAATAGTTAATGGATCAAACAGCTTTTTACCATTATAGATTCCAATAAGTATCTCTGCTATTTTACGATAGTGTTTTATTTCGACGATATATCCAGTATCCTCTGACATTACATCCTCTGTACCACCATGTCGTGTAGCAACAACGGTCAATCCTGAAGCCATAGCTTCCAGGACTGAAACCGGCAATCCCTCCGCAATACTGGTAATCAGAAAAACGTTATTTATGCTGAGATAATTCGGAATCTCGGATCGATCGACTTTATCAACAATCAAGATATATTCACTCAAATCATTTTTTTTTATAAAGTCAAGAATAGCTCGATAGGTATCATCATTACCCCATACCTTAAGCCCTATCAACATGAGTTTGAAAGGGATTCCAGATTCCTTAAGAATTTTAACAGCACGGAGCATGGTTATATGATCTTTCAGGAATGACGCTGCGCCAATACTAACAATAGAAAGTTGTTCACCCGGTTGGTATTTATTGCATACTTTATTAAAGACACTTTCATCAACATAATTATAAACAATGTTGGGTTCAATCTCTATTCCGCTCATTCCAATTTGTCGAACCTTGTCAGAACTAAGCGACAACACGCGATCAGCATCTTCAAATGATTTTTTAACATCAGCCCTTATACGTCGCGAATAGTTACACAAAGCAAATGGCATATGTTCAGTAATAACATAAGGGATTTTATATTTTTCTTTTATTCGATGCGCAACAAGTCCACCAATATTCACTGAGTGAGCATGAATGATATCAGGCACCCATCCTGTATTTCGAAGATGTTGAAAAACATCAAGGTATACATCCAGTTTTCGCGCAAGGAGTCCTTTTATTGTCAGGTGCAATAGGGGAGCAGAGTAAAAAATCAACGGTGGATTTTGGAATATTTTATCATTTGGTAATTTTATCTTTTTTCTTTTTAAAATAAATGGTTCAACAAACGCGCGAAAAGCCTCAAGAAATCCACTATCCAAACACCCCTGATATGGCGGTCGTGAAAAATCGACAAAAAGAACTTTTACATCAAACTCTTCAGACATTAATAAAGCCTGTTCCTGAAAAAACGAACCATTTATTTTATCAGTTTCATTTGGATACCAGGAAGGTATAACCAACACTTTTTTTTTCATTATATACCATGCAACTTATTGCAAATAAATAAATACAAATCAATTTTTTTCAATTCTACTATAGAACACCCATTCCATGAGAAGAATCGCTTCTCCAAAAAGCACAAATTTCCGAGCTGATACCAATATTAAAAAATGAACAAACGCGCATCTGGAAGTCTCTATCATCATGGATACTTACACGTGCATTGCGAGAATAAAATCCATCAACAAATTCCCATGCCGATTTCAAAAAAGTGCAGCCACTCATTGTCATGTCAATTGCATTATCCGTGCTAAAATTTATCGCATCTTCAGGCCCATAAACCCTGAACGGACTTGATGGCAAATACTCTATTGATTTTATCATTTCAGAAACGATTAATTCTGTCTCAAACAATACATTTTTAAAAGAGACATTACCTCCGCCAAGCATACGTATATCACTAAATTCAAATGATTTCACAGCATAATCAACCCATTTCGGAACTAATAAGTCATCAGCATTAACGACAATAAACATATTATTATCCGATGCCGCTATCGCTCTATTCAGTGAGCCTGACTGTAAAAGATTTTCAGAATTTTTTATATACTTAAACGAATACCTTTGTTTAAGATTCATAATAACATCTTCGGTATTATCATCAGAGTTATCATTAATAATTGTAATTGGCAATTTTATTTCATACACATTGTTTAAAAGACCAGGAAGATACCTGCCATGATTATAACAGGGGATTAAAATTTCAGGTTTAAATACAGATTCACGCAGAGGAATAGGCTTGTCTTTATATTTTAAAATAAACCTGACAAGTTTTTCATTCAGGCCCGGCTCCCTGTGAAATAATTTTTTGATAGATATATTCATAGAACGATAAATTAGCAAAAATTATAACACAGGAAAACCGATTAAATCTCAAAAAAAATACATATTGATTGAGCAATCAAAAAACATTTTCTCCACTTATTATTTGATCATAAAGATTCAAATAATTTGCAGCACAAACAGCAGAAGAAAAATTATCTATAGCCCAATCACGGCAATTTTTCGGAGAGCATGAAAGAGCTTTTTCAAGTGCCTCCGGAAATGCTTCGTCTTTGGTAAATAACGCTCCTACATCTGTATTAATAAGTTCCGGAACTGAACCTCGAGGTGTTGCGATTACAGGCGTACCGGACAGCAATGATTCAATCAACACAAGACCAAATGGCTCCTCCCAGTCAATGGGAAAAAGAAGCGCCTTTGCACTTGCAAAGTATTCTGCTTTTTTAAGTCCGCCAATTTTACCCACAAATTTTATTCGCGGATGAAAACTATTAAACAACCCGCCGCCTTTTATCAAATCTATTCGAGAGCCTCCAGCAAAAACAGCCGGTGCTTTATATTTTTGTACAATTTTTAATGCTCGGCTCGCCCCTTTTACTTTTCTTCTGATCATTGAAAAAAAAAGCAGATAATCTTGTTTTTGCTCTCTATAAATAAACTCATCAGGATTAACTCCGTTGTATATAAATGTTTTTTTCTGATGTCTTGCTGCGTGGTTAGCACTAATACATACTGTATTTACTGGTAATGTTGAAATGTCTGATGCATTGCCATGCAAAGTATAAAGCCAGGGTATTTCAAAATCATCTACCGGTGGCCAGCCATGAAAATGAACGATATCAACATCTTTTGGAATCGACATCAATGCCTCTTCGGCATTATTGGCAGGGATACAATTTACCCCTTGAATATGGGTTCCTTTTGGCGCAACCAATACCAGAGTGTGACCCATTTTTAAAAACTCCAGAATGAGCCATTCAACAATACGTTCAGTGCCGCCATATTTATTTGCCGGCAAACGAGAACTACATACCAGGCAAATCTTTAAGTGTAACATATATGAGGCCGGTTATGATACAAAATTGAACCATCAAGTCTTGAACTTAGCTTTTCTTATGATAACGCCATAGCTCAATAGTGTCATTTAAATTTCTCCTCTCTGAACAAATCTTCTATTGCTTTTGCGACAGCGACCGGCGTAATATTTTCTAAACACCGATAGTGTTGATACCTGCAGATGCGATCAAAACAGGGGGCACATGGCTCCACGAGGTTCATTGCAATGCTTCTCTTTCCAAGAGGACGAGTCCATACCGGACTGGTAGAACCAAACAAGCCGATAACCGGGGTGCCGATGTAAGCGGCCAAATGCATCAGTCCAGAATCGTTCGAGACAACTACACGAGCACCTGACATAATTGCAGCAGCCTCAGCCAGCGATGTTTTTCCGGTCAGATCAGTAATCCTTCCTGGCGCTATACGAGAAATCTCCAGTGCCGATTGACGATCTTGTAGCGTTCCAAGCAAGACAATGTTATAACACTCATGCAACTTTGCCAGCTCAGAAAAATATGGCCATTTTTTGGCAGGTCCGTATGCTGCACCGGGACAGTAAACGATTGAATCAGAATAAGTTTTGTCTGGCGTAACCAATATGCCGTTCCACTCTTCGGGGGGGCAATATGGCATATCAAGGATTTCTGCATATTCCCGGGTGATGTGGTGCGACTTGTCGCGAAGGCTTCCCGACAAAGGATCGGTCAGCAGAAAACGCCTCATTTCTTTTGACAAGCCTCTTCTTACCGGCACCCCGGTCTTCATTGCGAACCATGCCGAAGAAAATGAAAACGGCAGCAGGTACAGGGTATGGAACCTCCCGCTTTGCAAGGCTTTCACGGTCTGTTTTCTGGCCTCCGCATTGTTCCGGACAAACTCAATCCGGGGAAGATCACACAGCATACTGACCAGGCCAACCATCTGCTCTGGAACCAGAAGAGTTGTGTTTGATCGACGATTTTCAGCCAATCTCGTGACCATTGAAAGGGCAAGAAGCATGTCTCCTATCCAATTCGGCAGCAGAACAATGGAAGAGTTCATAAACGCATTGCGTATGGTTATCAGATGTCTGTGCTGGAAACCGGAAAGCTACTCCCGTTCTGGATAGCCAATACCGTCTTTTTGTTTTTACTACCTGCCAATATAAATTTTGAGATGGATTTCCGTGAAACAAATACGCATTGGCGTTCTCTTTATATGGTTAGTATACATCGAATGACAAGCCATGGTAAAAAAGAGATGAGCTCGGTACTTCAAACAGCACTCTCTTTTTTACGCTGTGCATAACATTCGTTATTTTAACGCATTGAAGTGTTTTTTGCTCAGTTCAAGACCAAACCAGCGTTCAAGACTCAACATAAATCGGTGTTTTTTCTCCCGATTAGTGAGTATATGATCCGGATTCGCTCGAAAAAGCCCTTCTTCTTTTGGAAGCCATTCACGGATGATGGCCGGATGGGAAGCGGTAAACGGACGGATAATCTTCTGGTCGATATTCCGATAGTCGATTCGTCGATGATTTTTATTCCAGTACTTCTGCACATTTTCCGATTTCCGGTTCATCTCTTCCTCGCTTCGTACCCACCCATAGTGGTAGATTGATGCCCCCGTATGGGCAGCCTTCGGATAGCGGGAAACCTTGCTTTTGCTGGTGAGGACATGCCAGAAAAGCCCATCCGGGGCGTAAGACCTTATGGAATTTCTGATAATCCTGGCCTCTCGGCGATACCATCCCGGTGAGTCGAGGTAACTGTTCGCGTTACCATAGAAATGATAATAGTCGAAAGTAAGTGCCTCAACCTGCTCATCATCCAGATGAGAACGGCAGGCGTCAACAATTTTTTTCAGGTCGTTTTCGTGTACAATTTCGTCACCCTCAAGATAGAATGCCCAGTCACCGGTGCAGTTGAACTGTGCAATCATTTTCTGCTGTCCATACACATAACCACTGACCTTCATCCTGTCATTCCAATGCGACTGAATGATCCGTATCTTTGGATCATCGATCTCCAGAATTCTTTCCAGGGTGTCGTCATCGCTGTCGCCGACGTTAACAATGAATTCATCGACAATCGGCAGCACCGATCGAATCGATTCCCTGTATGGAAAGCCAAAAATTGTGCCATTCTTGATAAAGGTAAATGCGCTGATTTTCATAAGCAGGTTTTGCTGAAATATATCAATTTTCACTCTCAATTATTCAGTAGCCATGACGATTGCAAAGTGCCTGACAATGGCCGTTTCGCGCTTCTTTTTTGCATCAACAAGTAGCCAGAGATCATGCAGGAGCTGAACGATAGTGGCCATCCGTCTATTTTTTCGATATTGACTCAATATCATGTAGCCGGTTCGATATTGCCTCCCCCATCAACGTAAAGCCTCTTGGCCCAAGATGGGTATCGTTGGGATAGTATAAATCCTGCGTGTAACCAACTGCTGAAATAAGTATTTTCTTAAGATTGAGCTGAGCCACACCTTGTTTATCAAGTTCTGCCCAAACGTCCGGTGGCGGATAACGAAATTGAGCTGATTTAAAAAATTGCCCATAAGCAGTTGACTTGTCAGGAACGACCACCATAATGAGAGTAATACCATTTCTCTCAGCCAAATCCCTAAGTCGCCTTGTATTTGCAACTGCCTTTTTTATTTCGTCATAATTCCAGTTCTTTTTTCTGTCGTCATCATTGTAATAAATCAATAAATCAGATTTTCTGTTAGAAAAAAGACCTTTTCTGTTTAACGGCGTAATAATGGTTGGTCCACTCCGGGAAATTTTATCAATATTTTTAAGTGAGTTAACAATTGCTTGAATCGCATAAACCGGATCATGCATAGGATGAAGTGTGCTGGTATCCCTTATTGAAGCTGTTTTATATGGGGTTATAATTACAGGTTTTTCATTTTGGGTTCCCTTTAAGTTCTGCGGGGTATTAAACCTTGGTATAAATTCACGCCCGACAGTTTCTATGACAAGATATTTGGTTGTAGGATAGGTCATCTTTAAGGATATTACCCAATACTCCAGTGAATTCGGATTTTTCCACGGAAACGTCAATATATTACATCTTCTTTTTTCCATAACCACGGACTGCCATATATTTCCGGCAGAAAACGAATCTCCCAATACTATCACATCCGGAGTTATTTCATTTACACTCCCTTTAACAGCTATTTGTGGTTGTCGAGCATTCCAGCCAAAGTCATTTTCTGAATAATTACCTATTCTTGTAAGATCACCATTTAATGGCTGAAGAAACAGGCCAAGAAAAAAGAAAACAAGTATTACAATAAGTCCCGTTGATAAAAAATATTTAATATATTGCATGAGTTAAAACTGGAAGTATAAAAATTGACTGTTTTTTTTAAAATAAACCACTGACGCGGCAAAGATAATACCTGTAATTATTGCAAGTACCCTGTTTGGTTGCCATGAAAAACGTTCGATAACAGCTACCTTATCCCAGGCAGGAGAATATTTGCTGAGCCATTGTTGAGTATTTGGTAATGCCCAAATAATTACAAGCCCAACAACATACCACCCCAAAGTAGTGCTATCACCTTCACTGCCATTTAATCCGATCATTCCAGACCAAATATTTTTTGTCGCCGACATGCTTGTAGCTCTAAATGGAACCCAGGCAATCATTACAGCAACAAAAGTAATCAGTACACCTATCGTATGTGTTCCCATGTTTTTCGCAAGTCCTGTAGAATTCGTTAATTTTCTCCAGGTATGATTAATAACCAAATACAAACCATGCAAACCACCCCATAACACAAAGTTCCATCCAGCACCATGCCATAGACCGCCGAGCAGCATCGTAACTGTTAAATTCAGATAACGCCTTGCAACTCCTTTACGGTTACCACCTAATGGCACATAAAGGTAATCACGCAAAAACTTCGAAAGCGTTATATGCCATCGGCGCCAAAAATCAATAATGTTTGCTGCCTTATAGGGAGAATCAAAGTTCAAAGGCAATTTAATATTGAAAATTCTTGAAAGACCAATTGCCATATCAGAATATCCTGAAAAATCAAAATACAATTGCAAGGTATAGGCAAGAACACCAAACCATGCCTTTTCTATCATGAGCAAACCACCTTGTGCAGCATCATTGAATACACGATTAGCCAGGGGAGCTAAATTATCAGCCAAAATCACTTTTTTAAACAACCCAAGCGAAAACAAAGTCAAACCGACAGAAATAGACTCGTAATTCGGCTTATAGATAGCGGGTGACGAAAACTGTGGCATCATCTGTTTATGATGCAAAACCGGACCGGCAATCAAATGGGGAAACCATGTGACAAACAACAAATAATCAATGAAATTATATTCGTGAGCAATACCTTTATAGACATCAACGAGATAAGCAATTTGAGTAAAAGTGAAAAAAGAAATACCCAAGGGCAAAACAATATCAAGACCGCTCCATTGAGTTCCAAATGTATTGGATGTCTCAATAAAAAAATTTGCGTATTTGAATATAACCAGAAGCACCAGATTAGCAGATATCGAAAAAAAGAAAATCAGACGTGATTTTTTTGGGAATTCAGCTATTAAATAGCCTGAGCTATAATTAAAAAGAATTGAGCCCAGCAGCAAAAAAAGAATTTTTTTATCCCAATAACCATAAAAAAAGATTGACGCTAACGCAAGCCAAAGCACTACACCGGATTTATTGTGTTTACCAATAAAAATGAAACCTAAAAAAACTACAGGGAAATAAAGAAAAATAAATTCGTAAGAATTAAAAAGCATAATTACCTATTGTAATTTCCGAAGAGACGGCTTTTTATGGAATAACTAATACATCCTTTCTATCAATGTTTACCCGAAACACGAAACACCTTGACTCCTCTACTGTCTATGGATAAGAAAAACAGCATGGTTATCCACAGGTACAGGTATCAGTGAGACGATGCACAAGATCGTGCCGTTCTTGATAAAGGGAAATGCTCGAATTTTCATGATGATTTGTTTGCCAGGTATTGTTCGATGCCATGCTGGCAGGTAGTCCACTTGCCAAGAATAGCCTGTTCGAGTATCCTGTCATTTTCGTCAAGTGATGTTCTTTTGTTTTCTGCATGCCAGAGATGGCTTGCCATGGCGCTGAACCTTACATTGCGTCTGAGAATGCCGCAATTAATGAGTCGTGCTGCAAATTCGCTGTCTTCACGACCCCACCCGATAAAGTCCTCATTGAATCCGTTGACCCGGATACAGTCATTCCTGAAAAACGACATATTACAGCTTCTTATGCCACCGAGAGCACTGCTTTTGAACGCTAAAATCCTTGAAAGAAGAGGAAAGCGCAAGACATTCTTACGGTTTTCAAGCCCCTTTTCGAACAGGGAGACAGAAACTCTCTTTGTGGCAAATCGCCTGTACGTGTTCTCCTGCGAGAGCAACACCCTCGATCCCTGAATAAAGCTGCCTTCAAACGCCATCCTTTTATGATCCTTGATGAAGTCACGGTGCAGCAGCATATCCCCATCGACGATAACGATATAACTGCCCCTTGCTGCCGCAATTGCCCTGTTTCTTGATGCCGCAGCCCTGAATCCGCAGTCTTCCTGCCACACGTGAACCACCGGTATCCTCGAAGCAACCCTGTAGGCTTCGACAAGCATGGCAGTATCATTCGTACTACCATCATCAGCAACAATAATTTCGCAAGGCAACTCTGATTGCGCAAGGGCACTCCGAAGGGCAAGATCGAGCATCTCAGGTGAGTTGTAGGTCGTAATAACGAGACTACAGGCTATCGGGGCTGTCGGATTCATAGAGCTTGATATATTTATAAAAAGCACCGTTCGCGTTCGAAATCGAGATCAGCACTCCCTGGTAACCATCAATCCATCCGCTCTTTAAGACATAGGATTTTAAAAACGTAAAAAAACCATAGAGCACGGCCTTGAGGGGCGAGGCTTTTTTTTTGCCATGATGCTCTTCGGCCCAGAGCGTAGAGTAGTGCTGCATTTTCTGGACAAGCTGCGACGCATTGTCATAAGTGTAGTGCTTCAGCCGACCCTGGAGGGTCTCCGTTTTCAGACTCTCGTTCATTTGGAGACCCTCATGAATCAGCTTGTCATCGAATCGGGAGCTCTTCCTGTTAAAGAGACGCTGGACACTATCGTTTTGCCAACCACATCCCCGAATCAGTTTACGATGGTAATAGTTGTCGCGCTTCATCGCATAAAGTCGGTTGCAATCCAGATTGAGGCTCAAAATCTCACTGGCCAGTTCCGGCGTAACTATCTCGTCGCTATCAACCGACAAGATCCAGTCATTCGAGGCATGATCCACTGCAAGGTTTTTCAACGGGCCAAACCCCGTAAACGAGTGCTCGTAAAGGTTCACATTTTTGAAACCAGAAGCAATGGCTATCGTCTCGTCAGTCGATCCGTTGTCGATAATCACCACCTCGGCAAACGCGTCAAGAGCGCTCAGACACTCGACAAGACAGGCCGCAGAGTTTTTTGTGAGGATTGTTACCGAAATGTTGTTTGCCACTCTATGATTTCGTTAAAAATAACTTTGGGGTCGATATGGGAAAGACACTCGCTGATACCGTGATGATCGTCACAACCAGCTTTGCCGCATGCAACGCAGGGCATATCTGCCTGAAAGATGGTGACGTTGCCATAGGTCTGCACTGCTCTGTTCGTCTGTGTGCCAGTGCGAAGTTCATTGCACCATGGCGACCAGGAGTTAAGCATAGTCGGACCAAAGATGGCAAAAATGCGCTTGTTCTGCGAAGCAGCGATGTGCATGTTCAGGGTATCGGCTCCAATATAGGCAATCGATCGGTCACTGAGCGCAATCAGTTCCTCGATACTGGTCAATCCAATAAAATCATACACATTGGAGAGCCGGGGAAGGGTTCGCTTGATACCAAGATCAAGCGAGCTTTTTGACCCGGTAACGATGATCGGCAACCCTAAGGAATTCAGGCGTTCGAGCAACTCGCTCCTGAGCCTCTCTGGATAAACCTTGTATGCATACTGAGCACCGGGATGAAAAATGACAAATTCGGAAATACCTCGTTTAGTCAGCATGCTGTCCACGCTTTCAGCGGCTTGTGAGGTGTAATACGAATGAACAACAGGCCTCCCGGAACCAATGCCCAGCAGACCGAGAGCAGAGGTATTGTTCTCGATAATGTGCTGGCTGGAATTAAAATCGTAATGAGCCGTCAGAAGCAGGCGCTTCCACCAGGATTTTTTACGGTCAGACTCCACGGCACTGATAGCGGCGCGGGCGGCGACCAAGGCGAACAGCACAGATCGGTCACTCGCCGTGAGACTGATGGCCAGATCGTAGCGTCGGGTGATCGTTCGGAACAGAGCTGAGGTATGAAAGCCCCTCCCCTTTCCATTGGCATTGTAAGAAAACAGATGTATCTGATTGATATGCGGAAGAGTCTTAGCAACAGCAAGCGTATCACTGTTGACCAGAAGATCAATGCGCGGAGCACCATAGACACTGAATAGCGCCTCGACAAGTGGTGAACTTAAAAAAACGTCACCATTTGAACGTTGTATAATAACAAGTATCCGTCGAGGTACACATTCAGGCATAAACATTTTCAATGTATGGCGATGATACAGATTGACAAAACCAACATCAACAATCTTGCTTATGATGTTTCCTCGTCCATAAACAAAATCATATCAACCTGTTTACTTACAGGATATACGAAATGCAAGTTTGGTTTGGCGAACTGGCAAAGTCGCCCGGCATCTCAAGAATTAACGGCGTGCTTGTTCATCAATTTTTTCAAAGAAAAAAAGATGCGCCTTTTTTTCTCAAGGATAAATGAATTGACAAAAACCCCCAATAAACCTCTCTTGAAAGAATACGATATGAGCTTGACAAAGCGATAGTTTCGTGTCCAAACCGTTCTCCTTAACAACACCTCGAATCGTTTGCTTTTTACAACAGGAAGCAAATTGACATTACCTATTCTCTGAAGATCTTCGATTCTCTGAGCAAGTACAGCAAGAAAAATTTCCTGATCGCGGATTCTCTTCTTCAGCGACAGATCGTAGGTCTGGTTTCGATTATTGGACCTGGCCGACATACCTGCTTCGTGCCTGTACAAAATCAACGGTTCAGAGATGTATTCAAGGCTACCTGTCAAGGCAGACCTGAACCCCATGACCAGATCCTCGATACATTTGCTATATCTTATCAGACCAAATGTCTCTTCTATCTTTCGAGTGAAAGAAGCGGTTGCGCCATTGATCAGCGCACCGCTCACCGCCATATCTTCAATGCTCATACCGTTTTCAGCATGAGATATCACAGGTGGATGTCGCGTCCCGACCCTGTTGCCTGCGATATCAATAAGATAGACTGACGAATGAATCAACGACGCCCTGCGACCCGTAGCGAGATATCTCTCTACTACCTTTTCCGTTCTGTGAGGAAGCGAAATATCATCGCCCGCCGCACAAATGATCAGTTCACCAGAAGAGAGATTCGTTATCTTGTTGATGTGCCCGATCAAGCCGAGATTCCGGTCGTTTCTGTTGACAACAATTTTGTGTTGCCCAACATACTTTTTACACATCTCCTCAATGATCCGAAATGTCCCATCAGTCGAACAGTCATCGGAGATGACGATCTCCATCGGCGAGTAAGTCTGACCGAAAGCTCCTTCGATTGCCTCACGGATATACTTTTCCTGGTTATAGGTAATCAGAAAAAAGGTCGCCAGTACCTTGTCGTCACTCATCCCGTAATCTGTTCTTTGCCAATATTCGCATCTTATTATAAAAGAATCATTTCACAGCCAGATTATCAATGAATCTCCCATGCACCATCCTTGCGTATCATGTGCAGTGAAAAACCAGATTTTACCCTTTCCTGACTAATCCATTTCCTGAACGCAAACCACATCATTAATTTATCTTGCTTTCTTGACCACCAATTTGAACCAATCCTGGCACGAAAATATTTGCGATCTCCGAGAGATTTTTGCCCTGTTTGCTGCGCGATAGCCTTCTGGGTAATCGAGCCAAAATGGTGGAATACCGAATCGCCTACAATACCTACGGGAATGTGCGCGCGCCTGCACCTGAACAGAAACTCGGCATCTTCATAACCGCCAAGACGGCGATCGGTATCTGGAAAACCTATTTGCTCGATAACGCTCCGATGAACAGCGAAACAGACCCCATGGAACCGCCCCCGGCGAATCATGCCGGACATGCTTTTC
Source organism: uncultured Chlorobiaceae bacterium (assembly GCA_903840935.1). Taxonomy (GTDB): domain Bacteria; phylum Bacteroidota; class Chlorobiia; order Chlorobiales; family Chlorobiaceae; genus Chlorobium. Next base: position 26,347 of record CAIMHT010000004.1, on the reverse strand, counting down.
TGATACAGCAGAGCAAAATTATCAAAATCATAGTCGTTCAGTCCCTCCAGAAGCGCCGGACTCAGCACACCGAGCTTTTCACGTTCAGCCGCATCAAGGAGTGAGCTGATCGCATCAGAACCAGCAAGGACATCGTTATTCAGCAGCACAATCCATTCGGCATCCGGACTGAGTACTACGCCCTGTGTCCAAGCGCAACCACAGCCGAGATTTGTCCGGTTGCGGTACCTTCTCAATTCAGGATGCCCCTCCAGCCAAAGCATGGTATCGTCACTGCTTGCATTGTCAATAACAAGAATGTTTTCAGGCTTGACATGCTGTCTGAGCAGACTTTCCACACACGACGCAGTGTACTTGAGTTGGTTGAAAACAGGAATAACGACAACGTAACGATCGGAGTAATTTGGCATGGTAACAATAATCTACTCTTGACTGGATCGAGAAACGGCTCCTTTGCTTACCCGTCCGCTTTTCCTGAAAACTGAATATCATAAAGATGCTTGTATAAACCACCAAACCTCAGCAACTCTTCATGATTTCCTGACTCGACAGCCTTGCCATGATCCATTACAATAATCTTGTCGGCATTCCTTATGGTCGAAAGCCTATGTGCCACAACAAGGGCCGTGCGGTTTTTGAGAGCATGGTCAATGGCCTGTTGCACCACCTTTTCAGACTCATTATCAAGAGCACTGGTCGCCTCATCAAAAATAAGCAGTTCAGGATTCTTTATCATGGCTCGGGCAATAGCGAGCCGCTGCCGCTGTCCACCGGAAAGCTGGACTCCCCTGTCACCGATCATTGTCTCATACTGCTCTGGCTTTTCTTCAATAAACTGGTGCGCATTAGCCATTTTCGACGCAAGAATTACCCTCTCCTGACCGACCTCATCATGGATACCATAGGAAATATTGGCCTTAATCGTGTCGTTAAACAAAATCACCTCCTGGCTCACCACTCCAATCATGGAACGCAGTTGCTTGAAATCATACTCGCGAATATCCACCCCGTCAATGGTAATTCGACCTGAATCAACATCGTAGAAACGCAATAAAAGATCCACGGTCGTAGACTTTCCGGAACCGGACTGTCCCACAAGAGCAACCATCTCCCCTTTACTAATCTCGAAGGAGACATGATCAAGCACATTGGGCGCATCAGGATCCTTACTGTACTTGAAACAGACATCCTCAAAGCGGATCTCCTGCGAAAACCCTTTGATAGAGCGCGTACCATTAACGATATCCGGCGCAGTATCAAGCAGTTCAAACAAACGCTCGGCAGAGATCATGCCAAGCGCCATCTGGGTATTGACATCACCAAACATCTTTATTGGACCCATTGTTGAATAGAGGGTAAAAGCAAAAAGAATAAGTTCAGAAGAGGTCATCCTTCCATCAAAGACCTGAAGCCCGCCAAACCAGAGCACCAGCGCAATAGCAGCCACAAGCAATGTTTCATTGAGTGGTCCGATGATATTGCGCAAGCGCGCTATGCGGATATCAAGGTTCCGAAAACCATGGGTAAAAGCCTGAAACCGTTCAAGTTCAACATTTTCAAAAGCACTCGACTTGATAATCTTGATGCCGCTAAATTTCTCCTGCAGCACGGAGTTCATATCCCCCATTGAACTGCGAAAAGTGGTGGCAAGACCTTTGACCTCTTTGCCAATAGTGCGAATAACAAAAAAAATAATCAGAGAGGTGAACGATGCAAAAAGCGTCAGCTTCCAACTCAACACAACAAGAACAGAAACGTAAACAAATATCGAAAACGGGTTCTGAAGAAAATTCACAAAAGTCGAACTCACCGCACTATTGACCGCCTGCACATCATTGTAGACCAGGTTCATCAGATTGCCAACACGATTCTTGTTGAAATAATCAAGGTGCATCTCGATGATATTACTGAACACATCATCGCGGAGCTTCTTGGCCGTCTTGGTCTGGATCCTGAAAATGATCTGTCCGTTCAGGTATACAAAAAGATTTTTGACCGCAAAAGAGGCAATCAGAAAAAGGCAGATATTGAGCAGGGTGCGCTCTCTGGTTTCGGCATGAAATATTTTCTCAAACTGCTCAGTCACCGAAGCTTTCAGCTTTTCAGTATCAATTCCCCGCAATGCTTCCGGAACAGCGTTTACCTTCTTTTCCGGCTTCTTTTCCACCTTCGTTGCCCCCATAACGGCAGTTTCAGGATGCACTGAAGCCGTAATACTCCTGTCGGCGGTAAAAACCGCGTTCAGAAGAGGAAGAACTGAGTAGATTGAAACCACACCGAGCAGTGAGGAAATCATACTGACAACCACAACAAGTACAATCTTTCCCTTTGAAGGAAGGAGGTAACGAACAAGTCTTAAAAATAATTTCATAGAAGAGTTTTCTGTTCTCAATTCTTGTTTCCTTGCGCATGCTCATTACGGAATCCATAAGCTGCTGCGTCAAGGAGACCTCATTACACACAATAAACCAAAAAAAGATGGCTATTGCTTTTTTGTGGCAGCAAGCCATCCGTTTACCTCATCAACGTCACCGACCGACAACGTACCTGAGGCCTGCTTGAGCATGAGGCGATTGAGGATGTACTGATAGCGGGATTTTGCAAGATTTTTCCTGCTTGAAAAAAGTTTCTGCTGAGCATCGAGTACGTCAACGTTCGTGCGCAAGCCTGATTCAAAGCCTTTTTTTGTACCGGTCAGCGCAATTTCATGCGACGTTACAGCCTGTTCATAGGCGTGAATCTGTGCAATACCACTGACAATGCTGTTGTAATATTTACGCACATCAGATTGAACTTTCCTCTGTTCCATCGTGAACTGTTCCTCGGCCTTGAGCCATTTTGCATGTGCCTGACGCTTCGAAGCACTGACATACCCTCCAGAATAGATTGGCATACTCATTTGCAGAGTGATCGAATAGGTATCGTAAATAGAACCGATTGAATAGTTGTTTTCACTCTCCGAGTAGTTTCTCCCACCAACAAGGTCAAGTGTTGGATAACGGGAATAATTTTGTTTTTGAACCTCTCTTTTCGCAATCTGAATTTCCTGAAGTCCGCCAAGCACATCTTGATTACTGGACAAAGCCAAGTCAATCCAGGATTGAACACTATTGGGTTCTGGCTGGGCCAGCACAATCTTTTCAGGCACAAGTTTGCAGAGCTCATCAGGATAGCTCCCAGTCAAATGCTCCAACTCACGTCGGGTAAACTCCACACTGTTGACAATTTCCAGACCATCAGCCAGCGCCATATCATAATTTGCCTGAGCCTCATTAATCTCGGTAATAGTCGAAAACCCTTTTTCAAAGCGTCTTTTAGCCTGCTGAAGCTGTTCCTGTGCAGCCTTGATCAGTGCCTGGCTGAAATCAAGGTTATCCTCTGCATACAATGCATTACAATATGCCTCGGTTATTCTGACCATCAATGCCGCTTCCTCTTTCTGAAGGTCAATATCACTTTTTGCCACCATTGCCTTGGCCTGTTTATAGGCGGCAAAATTCGACAGATTGAGTAAAGACTGATGCACTGACACGCCATAATTAACGGTATTATAAAAACTGGATGATGTGCGGCCTTTCAGGTCAGTATACTGCATCGCATTACGACCCCGTGCGGCGTTCATACGTACACTCGGACGCAACTGGGCCCTCGCCTTGCCGATCTCCTCCTTGTACATCAGATTATCAGCCTTTGCAGCACCCAGACGGGCATCATATTCTTTTGCATCCTGATAGGCAGTCGAAAGATCAACAGGATTACCATAGAGCGGCAGAGCAAAAAACATAGCTGCCAGAACAATCACTTGTATCAATAGCTTCATGATCGACTCACTCATCGTATTTAGTTTAGTCCGCACTACTCTTCTTTCATTGATGGCCTGATCTTCTTGATCAGCGGATCGACAAGGTAGGTCAACAGCGAACGCTCACCTGTCTTGATAACAACCTGCACGGGCATTCCCGGTTGCATTTCACGCTTTCCAAGTGACTTCACCCCTTCAGGAGTAACAGAGACACGCGCAAGATAATAAGAGGCTCCTGGCATTGCCGGATTAACCTGAGGCTCAGTGACAATATCTTTCGATAGCGACTCGACCACTCCCGCTACAACAAGCTGCGGAGAGTGGGCAAATGAGGAAAAGCTCACATTGACCGGCAGTCCCTTATGAATACTGTCTATCAGTTGTGGTGCGACCTTGGTATCAATGAGAAGACCCTCATGAAGCGGCACAATATCCATCATTTTCTGACCTGGCTGTATGACCGCGCCTACCGTCTGAACCTGCAGACCAACGACCTGACCTGAAGCCGGTGAGCGTACCTCTGTATCGGCAAGCTCTTCAGCAAGGGCTCGGGTTTTTTCACCATCAGCTTCCACTTCAAGCTGAACCTGAGCAAGCTGAGACGCTGTACCACTCTTGAATTCAGCAATCTTTAACTCCAGTTCGTGCTGCTGGTTTAATGTGGCATAACCCTCTTTTACCAGAGATGCAGTGGCTGCAAGTTGTTCATTCAAAATTTTCAGCGAAGTCACACGCGAAAAAAAGAGCGAACGCTGGTTTTGCATATTCGATTCAGCCAACTGACGGTCTGGGTCATGCAACAAATCTTTATGAAATGAAATTGATGCTGCACCTCGCATCTCCGCTTGCAGACGATCAGCCGTTGCCCGCATGCCAAGATAGTGCTGATGGACCTCATCATACCGCGCTCTGGCGGTCTGACTGTCGAGCATGATGAGCACCTCTCCCTGCTGGACCATCTGACCCTCCCGGACATTGACCTTTTCAACCCTGCCGCCACGCAGATTCTCTACAACCTTCCGCTTTGTAGCTATACTGACTACTCCCTGACAGGGAACACCTTCATCGAGCGGTGCAAATGCTGCCCAGAGCAGAAATCCACCAAATCCGACAAGAAGTATCCAGATACCAAGTTTTATCGTACTGCGAGTATCTCGATACTGCTCTCCTTTACGGCCATCCTCCTGTTCCACGGAAAGAGGCTTCATTTTACCCATTATATCACGAATACTCATTGCTGTCGTTTAAACATTTTTCAAAAACAGAAATCAGGCTGGGGAGACCGCAACTGAGCGGGTGCTCTCGGAACGCATGGCTGATAAAACTTCATCGCGAGTTCCGCAACGGACAATTTTCCCATTCTGCATTAAAACAATCAAATCCGCAACCGCAAGAACACTGGGACGATGCGTAACAAGAATCACCGTTTTGCCTGCTTTTTTCAAATCCTTGACCGCCTCAAGAAGCGAACGCTCACCAGCATCATCAAGGTTTGCATTCGGCTCATCAAGCACAAGCAGAGCTGGATTACCATACATCGCCCTTGCCAGGCCAAGCCGCTGCCGCTGACCACCCGAAAGCATTCCGCCAGCCTCACCGATCTGCATATTGTAGCCACGTGGAAAACGCAAAATCATCTCATGGATACCTGTCCGCTTTGCCGCTTCGATAACCTTTTGAGAATCAACCTCAGCAAAACGGGAAATATTTTCAGCAATCGTTCCGTCGAACAGTTCAATGTCCTGCGGAAGGTAGCCAATATGCGGCCCAAGTTCCATCCTGTCCCAACTTTCAATCGGCTCACCATCAATAAGCACTTGCCCTTTCATATCTGGCCATATTCCGACAATACAGCGCGCAAGTGTGGATTTTCCCGATCCAGAGGGGCCAAGTATGACGGTAACCTTGCCAGAAGGAAACATAGCCGTAAGATCATCAAGAATTGGAGCCTCGCGTCCATCGGCAGTTGCAGAAAGGCCTTGAAGCCTTATTTCACCAAAAGGATCCTGATGTCGAGCACCAGCAGCCCGCTCTGGAAAATCCTCAAGAAGTTTCTCAAGACGAACAAAAGCCGTACGAGCCTGAACGAAAGGCTTCCATGTCGCCACCACAAGATCAAGCGGCTGAAGAGCCCTCGACATCAGTACATTTGCTGCAATCATCGAACCAGCCCCCATTTTCCCCTCAATGACCATAAGAGCACCAGCACCAAGTGTAAGAGACTGCATGCTGTACCGCACAAACTTGGCAAACGCCTGCTGGCGATGCTGCCGATCAAGAGAGTCCTCAGCCTTGGCCAATGAAACATCATGCAACCTGAACCAGCGCTGGCGAAGATTTCCCACCATACCCATCGCATGCAACGGTTCAATATTACGAAGCTTGCTCTGTACATAACGGTAACTTTCGTTACCAGCATCAGCCGCAATCTGTATCTCCTTCATGCTCATCCAATTACTGATCCAGGTCACAGCAAGCTGTATCAAGGCAAAAAAGATGGAAAGAAAACCAAGAAAAGGACTGAGCAAAAAGATTACGGCGATATATACCGGTGTCCAGGGGATATCGAAAAACGCAATCATTCCGTTAGCAGTCAAAAACTGACGGATATTGGTCAGATCCGTGAAGGCCTCGGCCACATTGTGCCTAGTGCGATTCAGGTAGGCTTCAAAACTGGCATTAAAAACCAGCGAATTGAGCGCTTCATCGAGCCTGACACCCGCCCGCACCAAAAGACGCGAACGAAGCCACTCGGCAAAAGCCATAACCGCATAGAATAAAATCAGAAAAAAAGTCACCATAAGAAGCGTCAGTTCACTACCGCTCTTCATGACGCGACCATAAACCTGAAGCATATAAATGGTAGGAGTCAACATCAGTATATTGGCAATCATGCTGAAAATGCCAACCCAGAAAAACTCCCGTCGAAACTCCCAGAGTTGACGGGACAATGCACTACGTTTAAAAAAATCAGGTTTCATAAAGGGTCTGTTTGCATATAAGAGTTAGCCCTGAGGCTTCGATTTCAAAGGCTGCTGAGCCGCCGCTGGCGACTGAAGAGCCTCCATAACCTCCTGGCAGGTACCGAATCGCTGTACCTGGCCGTCAACAAGTACGAGCATGTGCTCTATTGCCCCCAGAATATTCAACCGATGCGTCATCACAATCACCGTCGTACCCTTTGCCCTCAACAGTTTTACCGCATTAAGCAACGCGACATCACCTGCTTCATCAAGGCTTGCGTTCGGCTCATCAAGTACCACAAACTTCGGCATATCATAGACCGCGCGGGCCAGAGCAACCCGCTGGCGCTCACCACCGGAAAGGAACGAGCCGTCGTCGCCAATCTCGGTATCATACCTCTTCGGAAGCTTTTCAATAAAACCATCAAGCCCAACCATGTGGCAGGCCTCACGTACCTTTTCATAGTCAGGTTCACCGAAACGAGCAACATTTTCAGCAATAGTACCCTCGAACAGCTCCACATTCTGAGGCAAATAGCCTATATGCTGACCAAGCTCCTCCTTGTCCCACTGATAAATATCGTTCCCGTCAAGCCGTACCTTCCCCTGCATTGCAGGCCAGACACCTACCAGCAATCTTGCCAAGGTCGTTTTACCAGAGGCCGACGGCCCCACAATCGCCAATGATCCTCCAGAAGCTACCCTGAAAGTCACCCCTTTGAGAATCTGTACCGGACTTCTTGGCGCTCCTGCAACAAGAGCCTCAACTGAAAGTAATCCGGCCGGTGCTGGCAACGCCATCCCCTTTTCCTGCAAGGGAAACTCCTTCAGCAAAAACTCCAGACGTTTGAATGACTCAAGGGCACCTTCCACCTGACGCCAGCTCCCGATAATCTGCACAAGCGGTGCAAGCACCCTACCACCAAGAATAGAAGCAACAATCATGCCAGATCCATGCAATTCTCCTTTCAGTGTCAACCAACAGCCCATACCGAGTAAAAGAGAGGTAAGTAAACTCTGCACAAGCTTGGAGAGAGCTGCATTTGTCCCCGCATGATCAGAAGCTTCCGCCTGCTGCAAAAGAAACTCCTGCTGACGATCCATCCACCGACTGTGAATATGACCAAGCATACCCATCGACTCGATTACCTGCGCATTACGGATCACTCCGTCTGCGTAAGTCTGTGCACTGATCGCGCTTCGGTTTGCCGCAAGAAGCGGTTCACGGACACGACGTTCATTAACCACACCAATCAAAAACTGCACCAAGGCACCAACCACGGCAAACCAGCCGAGAGGGGGAGCCATCAGAAAAATGATCACCAGAACAAGCAATGCCAGAGGGGTATCAATAAGGGCGAGAAAAGCAAGAGATGGCAAAAACTCACGAAGAGTCTTAAGATCGCGGAGAGACTGAGCACCACCAGATGGAATATTCTGAATTTTTGCCGTAAGAATGGCACTAAACACACGACCCCGCAACACCTTGTCAAGCTCCATTCCAGCATCGTGCATAACCTGTCGACGTACCCACTCCAATGCCTCAAGCAACAGATAGATGCCGACCACAAGAACCGTAAGCATAAGTAACGTTGTATGACTACGACTATTGACCACGCGATCATATACCTGCATCATATATGCACTCGGTGCAAGCACCAGTACGTTAACAACGAGACTGAAATAAAAGGTTCGTTTAACAAAAGGGGTAAGCGCAGAAAAAGCCTCGCGCAACGGAGATTTCTCTTTAACTTGTTTCACAGCAGCTCATCCTTGCAATGCATAATCATTCACCATCTGTTTCTAAAAAAATAAGCACTTCTTTCATAAGCACATATCTCGCAGCACACCTGTAACTGCCAAACGCTGCTCCAGGTGGCTACGGATAACTCTTTTCACTATAGAGAGATCTTCACTCTACGGGAAGGATTTCTATCAACGCTTGCTGATAAGCATTATGAGCAGTCTGAGCAATCGCCAACTGCATTTGCAAACGCCTGATTTCACTGTCAGCAATCTTAACGTTCATCAACTGTTTCTGTGCTGCTTCAGGAAGTTCTGAAACGTTATACGTTTTACCGTTGTGCGTCAATGTCGGTTCTTCGTTCTTTGTTGTAGGCATTATGAAAATATCATTTTTATCGTTTTTAAAAAAAAATGCACCAAGAGGGTACATACACAAATTTGAGTATAGTATACCGGCACTAAATATACAAGCCTTCATTTCTGATTCATCCCCGCCCTTCCCAGCTCAAATTACTGCATATCACCAGTCATTGCACTACTGAATCAGCAGAATATTTCTGGTAAAAAAACGCAAGCAAATCCCTGAAACAGAATTAACGGGACAACACAAACCAAAATCAGAAAAGAAAAAAAACATGGGTGAATTGCTTGAATCCAATCATTTCAATCCACGCTTACGAACGACCTTGATCCTGGAACAGCAACTCAAATAAAAACTTCACTTATAAGTTAAGTTTTTATTCTTAAAAAACAACATAAATAATCATGATGCCGGATGGTGACGCACCTTTTCTTTAATCTCCATCAGTTCAGCAATGGGTGCCAACCACCGGAGACGGATCCAACTCCACTAAAGCAGGTATGAAGAGTCAGTGATTCATCCGCCTTGCGCCAAGCTGGCGTCAGACACGACTTTCGTGATGAACCCATCATTCAGGAGAGATGAGCATGCTTTCTCTGTTGATACTTTAATCCCTAAACCCGATCTGGAAAGTGCAGATTAAACCGTAGCATCCTACCAAATCGGGTCGGCCCCCCCTGAAAAAAAGATCAACAGTGAGGATTGAGCAATGATGAAGAGCTGGAAAGGAGAGGCAAAGCAACTGGGGTTATGCTTTTCCTTCACCCCCTTTCTTTCAAGGCCGTACCAATACCGAGCAGGTCTGCAAGATTGGCTTTCGGATCGATAACCGGTCTGATAAGCGCAGAGGCTGCGGTCATAAGCGTGGTGACTCCAGGTCCATGACCAGCTTCAAGGCAGTTGCTGTGGACGACAATACCGATAGTAACCGCGCCTTTACGGTACGCTCTGCCGTAACGGTTATCATGATCCTGCAGAGCAACAAAATCGCCAAGGCGGATCTTGTCGATTCCATACTCCTTGATAGTTTCAAGGTCACTGGTCATAATATCATAATCCCCTTTTGCCACATGGGCGGAACCGATGCCCGAACCCATGCAGAAAGCCGGAACAATGGTGCTCACCGGCACCTCAAGCACTCCGCCCTCAAGTTCACGGATTTTCATAACGGCAAGAAGGGCTGGGTCAAGGTTAAAAAGCTTGATCTCAGGGTAATCGGTGAGCTTCATCCCCTGCCCTTTGCCGCGAATGATGATGGTATCGGTATAGAGCAGTTTCTCTTTGATGTCGCGCTCAAAATCGACAATCACATGCTCCGATCCTCCGTGATGACCGATCACACGGCCTATTGCTCCTTTTGCCTCGCCGGTTACAACCGTTGCCATGTTACCTGCGCATGAGTAAATCTGCACAGCGACATTTGGATGCTCGTAGGGTTTTTGTGTATCAGCTGTGCAACTTACTCCCGGCTCAATATGATCACCTTGCCAGCCGAATGCCGAATCACCAACCTGGACGTTCAGGGTAATTCCACCGATTGATGGCAAAAGAAAGGGCGTCCCTTGATGGTCAACCTCCCAGTTACCGCGGGTTTTCGGTTGTCCCGGCTGGCATTGCAGCAGAAACTCTACAAGATTGTGTTCATTGGTCTTCAGCATGGTTTCCTCGGTGATGGTGTTGATCTTGCAAAAATATCAGGGATGCGGTGCATCAAATCCCTGACGGATAAAGGTTCGCGCCTCTGGAAAAACAACTTCAACTGAACGGCGCAGACGATCAAGATGAAGCAGAATGGAGAGCGTGTTATCTTCCTGGGCAGGATACTCTCCGTAAAACAAGCTCCAGGCCGCAAGAGAGCGATCAATGGCTATCAAAACAACTTTGGCCGTACCAGAACAGTCAGCCTCAAGACCACGGTCTGAAGCAGCCTTTTCGCCCAGACGCCCTTCGAGCGCACGAACAATTTTCGGGTAAATGAAATAGTGGTAGTGCCGGATAACCTGAATCGACTCTTCAAGAACGTGCGGGGGGTGAGTCAGCAAAGACTCCCCGGTCTCAGCAAGCTCATCGGCTGCCGCAAACCATTCGTTAACCATGCCGGCATAGACAAGGGCTGCGCTCGCACAGGGGTGTTCACGAGCATCGCGATGGAGACTCCCGGGCAGTTCAGAAAACGCTGTTTCCCCCTGTAAATCTTCAGCTTCAATACCCTCCCGTGCAGCAATTTCCCGGATGAGTCGCATTGCCTGCACCAGTGCCACACCCATCTCGTCCCAGAACTGCAAGTTTAATGCGTCAAAATTCTGTAATGCATCACCAACCCCTCTTTCTTCGGTTTCAAGACGAAACTGGAGACAACGCGAGGTGTAGGCGCAACGCTCACACCAACGGTCACAATAAATATGGATGCCTTGAATCGGCTCTGGCTCACCGGACATTACTCATTATATTTAAATAATTTATCATTTAAAATCACCTCACACTCGTATTCGCAGCGTAACTTAATTCCTATAATAAAAACATAATAGTACATTCAACTCCAGAAAAGAGCACGACACTGTGCTTGACCATGAACACGGAATAAATATTTATGAACGCTCTGATAACGATTTTTGAACTTCTTTTAAGCCGGATAATGCCACTGAAACAAAAAATTACCCTGTCGCTCTTGTTGCCATTTGTTAAAGGAACGCTTGTTCTTGTTTTTTTCACCCTTACTCTGCTACAGCCTGACACGGAAAACTATAGCGACGAACTCGGTTTTACCAGTGACCACGACTACGTCACCATAGAAAAAAGTCCTCAAACCATAAAGCCGCATGTAATCGTAACAAGGCAAACAATAAAAAAAGGTGAATCGCTCTCCTCTCTTCTTGCAGTTAACGGTATTACCCCAAAAAAGATTAACTCCTATTTTCCGGATCGGACAAGCACAATCAATATTGAAAAAAAGAGCGAAACAGGCCAACTCGACGTACTGCGCAAAATCAAGGACTACAATACAAAAATTGTATCCCTTGATGGCACCGTGAACCACAGCCTTTCAAATTCCCTCAAATCGGCTGGACGTCCCAAACTCATGGACAAAATAACAACCCTCTTTTCCTCAAGAATCAATTTCAGAAATGACATCACACTTGTGACAAAATACAAGATTCTTTATGAAGAAAAATGGTTCATGAATGAATTTATCGGTATTGGAAAAATCCGCGCTGTTGAATTATCGCTCCCAAACCATACTACCATAACAGCATACCGTTATACTGACGATAAGGGAAAAGCGGGCTATTTTGATGAACATGGCAATGCCCTGAATCACTCCACCCTCTTTGTATCACCATGCAACTTCTCACGCATTTCAAGCGGTTTTGGCTACCGGATTCATCCAGTTACCAGAACATGGCATTTTCATGGTGGTGTCGATATGGCCGCAATTTCAGGAACCCCGGTACATGCCGCAGCTGACGGAAAAATGGTTTTCAGAGGCAGAAAAGGACTGGCCGGTAATATGGTGACACTGGAACACTCCAACCATTATTACAGCCAATACCTCCATTTAAGCAACTATGCCCTGAACACCGGGTACAGCAGAAGGATCCATCAGGGAGAAATCATCGGGTATGTAGGTTCGACTGGACGTGCGACCGGATCACACCTCGATTTTCGCATCATCCACAACGGCAAACCGATGAACCCGCTTGCAGCAATCGGTCCTGCGAACTCCGGAGCCATTTCACCGGCAAAAATGAACAAATTTCTTGCAAGTATCAGCATCATGAGGGCAGAGTTTGATAACAACAGAATTCTTATCGCCGCTTCCCCTCATGCTCTTCATGCCAGTCGCCGCTCGCTCGTAACCATTTGAGCACCTGAAAACGATTTATTTGAATGACTAAAAGCAACAAAGGACGCATGGTAAATGCGTCCTTTGTTGCATGAAAAAAGCTGCTGCGACTGGAAAATAGTCTAAAGAGGAGTTACATCTTCAGCCTGAAGGCCTTTTGCTCCCTGGGTTACTTCCATCATGACCTTCTGGCCTTCGACAAGAGTTTTGCGCCCGGTGCCATTAATTGCACTGTGATGCACAAACACATCTTTTCCGCCTTTCTGCTCAATAAAACCGTAACCTTTTTCTTCGTTGAACCATTTGACAGTTCCTTCAACCTGAGTACCCATATCTACCTCTTTTTATTTTTGCCAGTTAAACTTGGCGTTACAATGAGCAAACCTCGACATGAGGCGCTCAAAAACGAATTAATTTTTCGTGTGATTAATTTACTCACTTTAAGCTAAATCAAAAAGAAAGTTCTTAACTTTACGCTACTTTTTTATTATTGACAAAAAAAAGCTGGAAGCTTCCCAAAAAGCTCCCCGATGCAAAAAAAGCAATAACGCAACCCTCCTACTTGATTCCCCACAGCTTGATCTTGCGATCATCGCTTCCGCTGGCTATTATTTTTCCATCCGGAGAGACGTCAACCGACTGCACTTCAAGCACATGACCCCGATAAAGATGCAACTCTTTACCGGAACCGGCATCCCATAACCTGACCGTTTCATCATTGGCCGCACTGACCACCTTTGTCCCATCAGGAGTATAACAGATGCTGCGCACAGCATCCTGATGACCTTCAAGCACCTTCGTAATTTCTCCACTTGCGACGTCAAGAATCTTTACCTGGGAATCGCGCCCGCAAAAAGCGATGAAGCGGTCGTCAGGACTGAAAGCCAATGCATGTGAAAGGCGGTCGTTTGTTTTACAGTTGGCAATATTTTTACCGCTCTCGACATCCCATATTTTAATCACCGGTTCCTCACCGCAACTTGCAATGAGTTTCCCATTGTGGCTCCAGGCAAGACACTCAATATAAGATTTATGACCAAGAAGCCTCGATAGTTCTTTTCCTGTTTCAACACTCCATAATCTGATTGTCGTATCACGTGAACAACTGGCCACAACGTTGCTGTCAGGACTGAAGGCAACCATGCGGACTGCCGTATCATGACCTTTACAGAGATGGCGGCACTGGCCGGTTGCTGCATCCCAAATTCTTACCGTACTGTCGGTACTTCCGCTTGCAAGCAGTTTGCCATCACGGCTGATATCAACGCATTCAACCCAGGTATCATGCCCTTTCATGGTATGCAGGCATTGACCTGTTTCAACGTCCCACAGCATTACCGTTTCATCAAAACTGCCGCTGACAAGTTTTTTACCATCTGCGCTGAATTTTACACCAAGCACCCGGTCGAGATGACCTTCCATCGTCTTTATCAGGTTGACATCCTCAATAACCTTTGGAAGCGTCAACTCCACTTCCTTTTTCCCGAATATTTTCGATAAGAAACCCATAGACAGTACGTTTGTTTGAATTGATACTCTTTTGTCGGCCACAGACCCGCACGTATGAAGATGCTGCTCGTGTTAGCGCACAATTTAAAAAAAATTATCACCTTCCCCGAATTCTCTGTATCGATCAGGAAAAATTGTAGTTCCTCCCCTTCCAACTGGCACCCTTGCCAAACTTTATGCTGTAGAATGAGTTGCAGGCGATGGCCAGCAGCACAATCTGGGAGAGCAGATGCAAAAAAGCCATGGCGAGTGACTGACGAAACACCACCGCAATAATAAGCCTGCAAAGCAGGGCAACGCTGATCTGCGTCAGAGGAAACCAGAAGAGTGTGAGGGTGAACTCACCGGCAAGCACGGAGTGGAAAAGAAATGCGCATGGCGCAAGATAGAGTGCTGTTATCAACGTTATCAACGCAAAAAGTCCCGGAGTATGGTAACCGAGAGCAGCAAAAAGGTTTTTTGAAAAGCCTTCCCATATCTCACGGAAGGAGCGATACATCCGGCAACTGACCACGTCAGTTCCGTTAAAGGCCACAACACGTCCACAAGCCTTTTTGACATTCTTGCAGAGCCATACATCTTCAACAATGGCATCACGGACGGAAGCATGGCCGTTGATACGATCATAAAACTCCCTGCGAAAAAGAATATACTGGCCATTGGCAAAACAAAACGCAGCGTTTCGGCTTGTGCGCACCAGACGAAGCGGCAGATAGCACATGAGAATAACATGAATAAGCGGCACCACAAGCTTTTCCCAGAATGAAACAAGCTCCTGGCGGGGCATCAGGGAGAGCATATCCGCTCCTGACGCATCCATGGCACCAACCGTACGACGGAGAGCATCAGGCTCATGCCAGGTATCGGCATCCGTAAAGAGCAGCAGCTCTCCCTTTGCCAGGCGACCGAGCTGGGAACATGCCCATGCCTTTCCATGCCATCCATCGGGCAGCGGTTCGCCCTGCACGACACGCATCTTTCCGCCCGACTCCAGGAGCAGATGACCCAACAGCTCCTCAGTAGCATCGGTTGAGCCATCATCGAGCACAAGAATCTCGAATGAAGCATACTCCTGACGCAAGAGCGATCGCACACAGCGCTCAATGTTCAGGGCCTCATTGCGAGCCGGCACAAGAACCGATACAAACTGCCCGATTTGAGAGGAGTGGTCGGGCATACCCGGCAGGTCGATAAGGTTTCTGAGGAGAATCCCTAAAAATACGAGCAACGAAAGCAGTACCGCTATCTGATAGAAAAAGAGCATGGCCGGGATAAAAAAGGCCGCCCTCTCGGGCAGCCTGCAGGTTAACGGATAAGACAGATAGACTCAGTCGATCAGCTTATTAATATTGTACTCAAAAATCCCCTCTGCACCGGCTCGTTTGAGCTCAGGAATCAGCTTGCGGACTATTTTTTCAGTAACAATAACTTCAAGCGCCACCCACTGATCCCCGGCAAGGCTTGATATGGTCGGCTGACGCAGGGCAGGAATAATGGCGATAATCTGGTCGAGCGATGATTTCGGTGCATTCATTTTCAGTCCAACCTTGCCATGGGCGTTGATGGCTCCAAGCAGCAGCATGGCCATATTCTCAATCTTCTCCCGTTTCCATGGATCGTTCCATGAAGCTTTATTGGCAATCAGTTTCGTGTTTGACTCAAGAATGGTATCAACAATCCTCAGCTTGTTTGCCCTGAGTGAAGAGCCAGTTTCAGTCACCTCAACAATGGCATCTGCCAAGTCGGGTGGCTTGACTTCTGTAGCTCCCCAACTGAACTCAACCAGAGCGTTGACCCCGTTTTTTGCAAGATATTTTTTGGTAATATTAACCACTTCCGTAGCAATATGCTTCCCTTCAAGATCTTTAACCGACTGTACCGGCGAATTTTCAGGCACACAAAGCACCCAGCGGACCGGCCTCATGGAGGCTTTGGAATAGATCAGATCAGCAACCTCGACAACGTCAGCATCCGTTTCAATAATCCAGTCCTTGCCAGTCAACCCTACATCAAAAGCGCCCAGCTCCACATAATGCGCCATCTCCTGCGCCCTGATAAGAATGGCTTCAAGCTCATCATCATCTATGGACGGAAAATAGGAACGGCTCTGAACCGAAAAATGAAATCCTGCCTGTGCAAAAAGATCAATGGTTGAATCCTGCAAGCTTCCTTTCGGAAGCCCGAGTTTCAGTACCTTGTTGACATTACTCATAACAACTACCTCTTGATATTAAACGTTATAATTCCCTGAGCTGAAAAACACCATGATCAAAGACTCCATAAGGCAATGTACCGTCAATCCATGTTCCGAGATTGACATACCTGCTTTTGCCGCCGGATAGCTCCGTAATCCCCTTGACATGGTTATGACCACACACAAAATAATCAAAATCCTTTTCAACCGACAATGACTCAGCAACACTCAACAGCCGGTTGATTTCAAAAACACGATCGATCTGCTTATGCTTGCGGCTGAGTTGCGAAAGCATTTTCATCAGTCCAATCGCCAGATCCGGATGAAACCCCGACAAAAGAGCAAGATTGAAACGGTTCCTGACCATGCAGGCAAAAAACTTGTAACCATAGTCCCCTTTCCCCAAACCGTCGCCGTGAGCAAAAATGAATTTACGTCCATCATAGAGCAATTCATTCATGCCATAGAGGGTTTTTATGCCGAGTTCATCGTCAAAATATCGCCCGAGATAAAAGTCATGGTTTCCCGCTACGTAAACGACCTCAATATTGTGGCGCACCAGATCCGCCAAAAGACAAATAAAGCGGGTAAACCCCTTTGGAATGAGGTGGCGAAACTCCATCCAGTAATCCATGATATCGCCAAGCATATAGAGTGAACGACCCTCTGCCTTGATGATGGCAAAAAGCCGTTCAAGGTTTACCATCTTGAGCAACTCGCTTTTTTCGTCCTGCAGACCAATATGCAGGTCACTGATAAAAAAAATGGCCTGCTTCTCGCCACTGTTCATGCGCTCATCTCACAAAAGGTATGACGCGGCAACAACGGCAACAGGAATAGTCAGGTTATCGACCTCCTTGGGGCTGACACCTTCAACAACGGTGGCAATAAGGGCAATAATGATGATTTTTGTGGCGTCAAAAGATTCAGGAACAATGAGATGGACAAAAAAGAGTCCGGCACAAAGGCTCCCGACAAGAAAGGCCAAGCTCCCTTCAACACTTTTGTCACTGAGTATATGGTATTTAATTTTTCCGTACCGGGTACCAATGATCGGCGCAAGACCATCTCCCCAGCCAAGCATGGCCATTGCCATAACCCCTGCTGGCTGTTTGTAATAGAGGGTTCCACAGATCATGGCAACAATGACAAAATAGAGAGTTCCTTTAAGCAGTTCCCGTTTGTCGCCGGTACGGGTCATGGTTTTCACCGCCTGGTCATCATCAGCCGCAAAAAGCCCCTTCTGGATAAGCAGTACCGTCCATACAGCAAAGACGGTGATATTGAGAAAATGCGACCAGTCACCGCCGATATAGAGAGGAAGAAACATAATGGCCGAACCGGCACATATATGGGTAATTTTACGACTGATATCCCGTGGCAGATTGTGGTTTGTCACCAGATAATCCATCAGGGGAGGAACGCTGAACACATAGACAAAGGTCAACAAGGTAACCAGTGCGTTATGCCATACCACTGGAAGCGAAAAAAAAGGAAGAGTTTCCGTCATAGTACCATGGTGTTTTAGGGTTAGGCTCCTGTACAAAGGAAATTACTGAACGTTGATATATTTCAATCCAACCATCCCGGCAACAAGCAGATTGTTGATCAGAAACAAAAAGTTGTTGGCTATCTGAAAGCGGAGAAAGGTATTGTGTTCCTGAACGTCACTCTTGCCGAGCACATGACCGAATCCGTCATCAACGGCGCCCTGCATGAATGAAATTCCCCCTTTCGGATCACGCAAAAGCTGTACCTGAAGAACCAGATTCAGTGCGAGTCCAATCAAAACAAAAACCGCCGGGATGATAAACCCCCAACTGAAGGAGAGAAAAGCAAGAACGGCAAAAACAACATCAATAATCGCGAAGGAAACCAGAAAGGTATTTCTTGCACCGATCATGACCGTCAATGACTTGAGACCGCCATCCTTGTCACCTTCCGCCGACTTGAAATCATTAAGAATAATCAGGGCAACCGCCATAAAAAAGTTGAGACTCGCAAGCCATATCGCCTCTGGACGAATGTCTCCGAAGAGGGCATTTGCTGACAGAAAAGAGACAAAGCCATAAGAAAAGCCAACAGCCGGTGCCGAGGTAAGAATATTTTTTTTCAGCTTGAGAGGCGGTGCAGAATAAATATAGGCGACAAAAAGAGCGGCGAATATTGATGCAACAATGACCAATCCTCGAACTCCACCAATATGTATCCCGAGAAACACTCCAAGACCCATGGCAAGCAACAACGAAATAATACTGTTCCAGAGCCCCTCTTTTTCACTCAAACGGCCAGAGGGAATCGGGCGTGTCGGCTCATTGACCCGGTCAAGTTCGAGATCAAAGCAATCATTGACCGACTGGCTGAATCCGGTACCGAAGGGGCCAAACATCAAAAAAATGGCAAGCAGCAACAGATAATCGTGCAAGGTACCCTGCATAGCTCCTGAAGCCATGACGCCTCCGGCAAGGCAGGGAAAAACGCTGATCCAGGTAACAGGATCAAGAAGTTCAAGGTGTGCTCTTACTTTATCGGTAAACCCAAACGTTGCGGGAATTGACATGCTGTACTTCTCTCCGAAGCCCAAAGGGGGCCGGTTAAATGATAGGGGTTCAAAGAGCGCAATTTACAAATAGTGCACAAGATAAAAAACTCTGAAGAAGATGCGACCCTTTTACCCTCTTGACCGGCGCTCCGGATAGCCGTTGCGGCATCCTCGCTGTTGGGTACTTTTACCCAGGCACCGGGCTGCCAGTGAGGGTTGCTGATGTGGCGGCGATGATGAGCACCTTCACCAGGTCACCTGGCTGATGAGATGCACGATCGAAAACCACGGCCCGGTTGCCAGCCGTGCGTCCCATAAGCTGCTCCGTGGAGCGCTTGCTTTCGGATTCAGCCAGTACTTCAACAACGGAACCGATCGACTGTTGAAAAAGCTCCGCCGAAATGCTGTTCTGCAAATCAATAATCTCCTGCAGCCTTCGTTTTTTTTCCTCTTCCGCCACATCATCCACCAAAGTGCGTGCCGCAAGCGTTCCCGGCCTGGTTGAGTAAAAAAACATATAGGCCGAATCAAACCGGACACTGGAAAGAAGCTCAAGAGATGCCTGGTGATCCTCCTCCTGCTCCCCGCAAAAGCCAGCAATAATGTCTGTTGAGAGTGTGACATCCGGAATGATTGAGCGGATCAATTCTATTTTTTCGCGATACTCCTCAATGGTGTGGCCGCGGTTCATGCGTCCGAGCACTGCGGTTGAACCCGACTGCACCGGAAGGTGAATATGATTGCAGATGTTCGGACGATCAGCAATGATGCGCACAAGCTCCCCGGAGATATCTTTCGGATGGGAAGTGGTAAACCGCACTCTTGCACGAGGCGCTTCACGACTGACTGCATCGAGCAGTGCCGCAAAGTTCATACCCTGTTCAGGATCATGGTAGGAGTTGACATTCTGGCCGATCAGGGTAATCTCCCTGTAGTCGTCTGCAACCAGCTTTTGAACTTCACTCATGACCGAACGAAATGGATGACTTCGTTCACGACCCCTGGTAAAAGGCACAACGCAATAGGCGCACCGGTTGTTGCATCCCCGCATGACCGGAACAATGGCACTGATAAGGCCCCCTCTTACCGGATCAATGCCTTCGTAGGTTTCGGCAGTATTGAACTCCAGCGAAGTCGGTTTTGCTCCGCCTCTGGCCTGCTCAATCAGCGAGGGAAGAGTGCGGTAACTGTCGGGACCGGCAAGAAAATCAATGGCCGGAGAGAGGGAGAGCGTCTCCTCCCTCTGATACTGCGGAATACAGCCGGCAAGCCCGATGATCAACCCTTTATCCCTTTTTTTCATCCCCTGCAAGCGCTGGAGATAGTGCTCTATACGATCAACCGCATTTTCGCGCACCGCACAGGTGTTGAGCAGAATAATTCCAGCGCTCTCCTCACTTTCTGCCGCGCTGTACCCTTCCTGCTGCAACAAGGCGGTAATAATAGCGGAATCCGCCTGGTTCATCTGGCAACCGAACGTATAAATATAAAAGGTGTTACTGCGGCCTATCGTCATAATACGTGCTGTTTCTCCAACATGGTTTTCCTCCGCTCAGGCTCCAAAATGGATATGCTTGAACTTTTCAAGCAGCGCCTCAGATTCATCCTTGCACTGACCACAGACCGTACCACACTTGGTGCGCTCCTGAAGTTCAAAATAGGTGCGAGCGCCTTCCAGCACCGCATCCTCAATATCATGGTCAGTAATGCTCATACACTGGCAAATCACCTTCGACTGCTCCTGCTTGACCTGATCTTCCTTCCCGTTGCGGGTATAGTAATTATTGATGGCCGCACGCAACGCCTTGTCGCCAAGCACCGAGCAGTGAATCTTGTGATCCGGCAGCCCTCCAAGTTCCAAAGCGACCTCCTTGGGAGAAATATGAAACGCCGCATCAAGCGTTCGGCCCTTCACCATTTCGGAAAGAACCGACGTACTGGCAATGGCACTGGCGCAACCGTAGGTTTTCCACTGACAATCGGTAATAACATCCTTCTCCTTGTCCACCTTGATAACCACCATCATCTGATCGCCGCACTGCAAGTTGCCTTCCATACCGACTCCGTCAAAATCATCGGTATTCTCACCCTGCAGAATATTTTTCGGGTTCATGAAATGTTCCTTCAGGGTCTCACTATATGCCCATTCACCTGCTTGCAGCATGCAATCCTCCTTTTATATAAGCTGTTGACATGTTTCTTATTCGTTGAATTATTGGTGGTAAAACATCAAGTACATACTCTACTTCCTGAATCGAACTTTCGCGCCCCATACTGAACCGGATTGAACCATGAGCAAGCTCGGCATCAACACCCGTTGCCAGAAGGACATGCGAAGGATCCAAAGAGCCCGAAGCACAGGCTGAACCAGTTGAAACGGCAATACCTTCAAGGTCCAGATAAAGCAGGATAGCCTCGCCTTCCACTCCCGTAAACGAAACGTTGAGCGTGCTGGCAAGAGCATCTGTTGGATGGCCATTAAAATAAATATCATCAATGCGCTCCTCGATACCCCTTCTGAGTGTCTGTTTCAGGTGCAGCATCCGCTCCTCCTCTTCCGGCATTTCAAACCTCCTCATTTCAACCGCTCTTCCCAGACCCAAAATACCGAGCGTGTTTTCGGTTCCCGCACGCCTGCCAAGCTCCTGGTGACCTCCCCTGATCAGAGGGCAGTAAGGAATACCCTTTTTCACAAAGAGAGCTCCAACCCCTTTCGGGCCATAAATCTTGTGGGCTGAAATAGTAAGAAAATCGACACCAAGCTTTCGAACATCGACCGGAACCTTCCCGATGGCCTGCACCGCATCGGTATGCATAAGCGCACCGCTTGCGTGTACCATTGCGGAGATTGCTTCAATATCCTGCAGCGTGCCTATTTCATTGTTTGCCATCATGACCGAGACCAGACCAACATCATCGCCAAGCATACCGGCAAGCTGATCGAGATCAATCTTGCCATACCGGTCAACATCAAGATATTTTACCCGTACACCGCGATGGGCGAGACATTCCGAAGTCTCAAGCACACAGGGATGCTCAATTTTGGTTGTAATAATGGTACTGCGCATTTTGCTTCCGGCAATACACTGGCTGGTGCCGCAGACAAAAAGCGAGAGCACCGTATTGTTGGCTTCCGATCCACTGCCGACAAAAATAATTTCACGCTCATCAGCGCCGATAAAATCCGCCACTTTGCGGCGCGCATCCTCAACATTTGCCCTTGCCTCACGCCCATAAGAGTGCATGCTTGATGGATTGCCGAACATCTCCATCGCCGCGATCATCTCCTTTTTGACCTCAGGGTGCATCGGGGTTGTGGCATTGTGATCAAAATAAACTTTCATGTCTGCCATAGTACTTTCAAAATTCGTTATTATAGCTTAAAACCATTACTGATAATGAGAAAACAAGCCAATAAACTCTTCGGGGTCAAAACTACGGCCTTCAGGCGCACCGTAAAACCGGAATATACCGCATGTACTGCACATATTGACCAATCATAAATATGCATTAAGAACTGTTTTCACAACACGAAATCTCAATAAAACATAATAAGACTTTTTTTGTCCTGTTAAAAGAAAAAACAGCACAACCTTCATTTTTTTCCCTAATGCCGCACAATTTCTTCTTTAATAAGGCTGAAGAGACTCAATACCGCTGCCAGACCACCCGCAAAAAGAAAAAATGAGACGAGTCGATGAATCAGAGTATCATTATATTGCGTTTCGATGGCGGCAAAAAGTAACCACTCTTTCAAAACAGGAAATGACCATGATAGCAGAACAGACAAAAGCGCCGGCCTTTACCCTTCCTGACTCCGAAGGGCAGCAGGTTTCACTCTCCGACTTTACCGGAAAAAAAGTACTCATCATCTTCTATCCCGGTGACGACACCCCGGTCTGTACCGCCCAATTATGCGACTACCGGAACAACGTGCTCGAATTCACCAAACGCGGCATTGTGGTACTCGGCATCAGTTCGGACAGCCAGGCCTCCCACAAAAGCTTTGCCGAGCGCAATCAACTCCCCTTCACCCTCTTGAGCGACACAACAAAAACGACCGCCAAAGCCTACGACGCCCTCGGCTTCCTCGGCATGTCGCAGCGCGCTTATGTACTTGTTGACGAAAAAGGTATGGTTCTGCTCGCCTACAGCGACTTCCTGCCCATCATCTATCAGCCAATGAAAGATCTGCTTGCAAAAATTGATGCGGCATAGGTTTATGCGACGCATGAAGAAGAATAGTGGGAAAAATCGTTAAGAGCGATGAACCCGGCAGTGATAAGAGCCACTATGTCATGCGGCTGGCGATAGAGAATCCATCCGACCAATGAGATAAGCACCAAGCCAAGCCATACCCGATAACGATTACTATCAAGAAATTTAGCCAAGGAAATCCAGCGTTACTATTATGTACCGCGCATCTTCTTTATTTGAATACATGTCATTTTCGACATATATTCAGACATGCTCAAGTTTGATGGAAAGCCACTTGTATGGCTGCACGGCGCAATCAAAACCCATCCAATATCCCAACATGCGAGGATTGAAACAGGATATCTGTTGCGTAGGCTTCAAAAAGGAGATCTGCTTTCGCTGCCTTGGTCAAGACCGATGCCATCTGTTGGGGCAAGATGTCATGAATTGCGAATCACTGACGATATCTCTATCTGGCGAATTTTATACCGGATAGATGATGATGCAATCCTGATCCTTGAGGTATTCAAGAAAAAAACTCAACAAACACCGAAAAGCGTCGTGGATAGTTGTCGCAAGCGTGTTCGCTTATACGATTCCCTTTACCTGTAATCAAGAGATTGTTATGAACAAGGAAAAACAAATGAAACTTGAGGCTTCCGGGTGGAAAATCGGAAGCGTTGATGAATTCCTGGAACTCAGCCAGGAAGAGACTGAATTCATAGAATTAAAACTCTCCTTGAGCCAGAATCTTAAAGAACGACGTCAGTCACTCCGTTTGACTCAAAAAGATTTTGCAAGAATGATCCATTCAAGCCAATCCCGCGTTGCAAAAATGGAAGCTGGCGATCCGGCAGTATCAATTGATCTGCTTGTAAAATCACTGCTTGCCCTCAAAACTTCCAAAAAAGAGGTGGCAGGGATGCTTCCCCACTGATTGGAGACTCTCTATTTTCCGTAAACCAACCTGTCAAGCATCATCGCCAGGATTTTTTCTTGGGTAGTCTTTTGGGCGGTTTCTTGGGTAGCTTGCTCGGCAACCGGATTGCGCTGAAACACAGTCCGCACAAAGCCGGAGAACTCAAACTTCAGAGGCTCCAAGACCTGCCTCCGCCAACAGTTTTTGCATGCGCATCACACCTGTGCCCATCTTTTCGATATAGTCAATGCGCCGCATCAGGTTGGCGAGGTTGGGGTTACGAAACAGACTTACCATATCTGCTGGCTAAAATTGATACTGCATAAATTATTCTTCTCCGATTATCTGAACAAATCAGCATGAGATCCAGTACGATACAGCACTAAATCCTGATCCTCAAATGCATAAATCAAGATCCCATCTGGTTCCAAATGACAATCACGTTTTCCATGATATTGGCCTTTCAAGGGATGATCGAGATAAACTGCATCCAGTGACTCTCCTTCGGCAAGATTCTGGACAACAGTTAGTAGCTGTTCAAGATCTTTTCCCCGTTTCAGCACACGCTTGATATCTTTTTTAAACTGCGTGGTCCTTCGAATCGGATACATCACGATAACAAGTCCTCACGTAACGACTTAACTGTTGTAAATACGGGCATACGCGATTTATCTTCAGCAAAACTTTTGACTGTCTGCTCATTGGGAATTTCAGTTAACGCCAGGTTATGCCGAACCTCCGTATCCTGAAAAATATAGCCCGCAACAGCCATACGATCTTTTTTTGATAACGCACAAAAGACCCGATAAAATGCCTCAGCTGTACTGATATCATTGACGGTATATGACGATGAGACCGGAACTGATTGTTTCATATTTTCCCCCCGATGGGGTACGGTTATCACAAAAAAGAAAAAGACTTAGCGATTTGAATAAAAATGCTTTAACAAATTTGCGGCTAAAGGTGTTCCAGCATTTTCAGGCCTTATACGCCTGAAGATACTGGCGAGCAAAATTTACACATTTTTTCATGAGGCCCAAAGCCTGCGACGTCCCCGGTTTCCTCGGTATGTCGCAACGCGCTTATGTGCTCACACTTCCTTGAGGCTGAAAAGCAGCCCTTGCCTGCCCGAGGCTATTGATATTGTATGCCTTCATCATTTGATTAGAAATGCTATTATAAATGCCAAGCGCTCTTTGGTAGTGCGACTCCGATTCAGACGCAAAGCCACTATAAAATTCACTACTCATCCACATCTGATAGGTATAGCCATTAGTCGCTTTATTGAAATCAGTATCGTTATCAAATATTTTTACAGCTTCCTGATATTTTTCCCGGGCGGGCTCGTGCCTTCCCTGCCTGAAAAGAAAATCGGCATACCCTCGAAGATTGATAATTCTGTAAAAATCGCTTGGGGACTTCGATATCGCATGTTGCATAAAGGTATCCGCCAGAACATTGTCTCCCACAAGTGTCAGTCCCTGGGCAATCGCAACACAATCAACATCGGTTACCATTTCAGGGAAGGAATCAACCAAAAACACAGCTTGACGAGTCATTGAGGCCGCAATTTGCGAAATCGAACTTATTTCCTGATAATAGGAGGCGTTTCTATGTTCTGGTGCAATTGACCATATATGATAGTTTTTGGAGTTCAAATTGATAAGCTCCGCTACTGATTTGCTTAGCTGCTCTCTGGCTGATCGCTGACTGTCAGATTTTTGCAAACTATAAGCAATCAATGCCGAAGCCACCGAAACAATAATTGCTATTCCACTTAATACTGTTGAAGTATCCATATCCATTCCAGGTAATTTGTTAATTCATAACGTCCACCATCTCCGGTGCATTTGTGGCGAACGGAAGGAGCGGCAAATATGCGTCCGTGTTTATGGCGTTGTAATGTGACGAGCATTCATTTCGCTTCGTCAACCATCTGGATGGTTTTCTCCTCGACCTCTTTGGCAACTTGAACTAACGCTGCATTCTGAGATAAAGACGAAAGAATCTGCACTGGCTTAATAAGGCCAATTTTCGTTTTGCCTTTCTCTGTAAACACCGAGATACGACACGGCAGCGCCATGTTAAGGCGCATATCAATTGACAGAACTTTTGCAGCCTGCCCTGGATTGCAGACTTCAAAAACCTT
Source organism: uncultured Chlorobiaceae bacterium (assembly GCA_903840935.1). Classification (GTDB taxonomy): domain Bacteria; phylum Bacteroidota; class Chlorobiia; order Chlorobiales; family Chlorobiaceae; genus Chlorobium. Next base: position 121 of record CAIMHT010000004.1, on the reverse strand, counting down.
GCACTGCTCATCGAAGGCAATGCCTTTGCTGCGAAGCGTGCTCCCCAAATCGTGAACATGCAGTACACCGAACCCATGTTTTTTAACCGCTGATTCAAGGTCTGTCGACGCCTGGCCGAAT
>CAIMHT010000003.1 GCA_903840935.1 uncultured Chlorobiaceae bacterium | reverse complement strand
GGCATTTCTCTTTCACTCCGGCCCAGTCTCCTCTTGGAGCTTCGTTACTCAAGCATTTTGGCATCAATACTTCGCGTCTTGACACCGTCGTTCTTGTCAGGGGGGTCCGCGCCTTTACCCGAAGTGCCGCTGCCATTGAAATCGCCTCCAGACTCGACATGCCATGGAATCTGCTCACCGTATTCCAGGCGGTTCCCGAACCCCTGCGGGATGTGATGTACGATCTGATAGCGCAGAACCGATATCAGCTTTTCGGGAAAAAAGATGAATGCATGTTGCCGTCTGAAGAGTTGCGCAGGCGTTTTCTCGAGTAACTTCCGGGATAGCCAGCCATCGCAAGCGATATTGTGACCTATTCATCGTAAAAGAATAAAAACCATGTCAGACAACACCTCGGGTGGTTTTTTTGCATATTTGAACTGGCTTCTCAATCCATTCCACGGATTGGAGACGGCGGAGGTCTATGATCTGATCGGTACCACTTCTCTTACCGAGCATAGGCTGTATCTGAATCTTGGTTACTGGCGGGATGTGGATACCATCGATGAGGCCAGTGAAGCGCTTGCTCTTCTGGTGGCGGAACGTGGCGGTATGGCTGCAGGTGATGTAGTGCTGGATTGTGGGTATGGTTTTGGCGACCAGGATATTCTCTGGGCCAGGATCATGAAACCTGAAAAAATCATCGGTCTGAATATCACAAGGTCTCAGGTTGAACGGGCCCGGATACATGTTGCGGATGCAGGGCTCGGGAATATTATAGATTTGAGGGAAGGTTCAGCAACAGAGATGCAGATTGCAAATGAATCTATCGATCTGGTCGTTTCCCTGGAAAGTGCTTTTCACTACAGGAGCCGTGAGGATTTTTTCAGGGAGGCGTATCGGGTGTTGCGACCAGGAGGAAGGTTGGTGACAGCGGACATTGTCCCGATAAAAAACTCCGATAATCTTTTCAGGCGGATGGAGCAATGGATTTCATGGAGTCTTGTAGCCGGCAAATTCAATATTCCGCAGGAAAACTACTATCTGATTCCGTCCTACACCAGTAAGCTCTTGAGCGCCGGCTTCGTCACTATCGACATCAAATCAATACGTGACGATGTCTATCAGCCTCTTCATGAGTATCTATCAAGAGATCAAACGTTTGTCAGGAAGCTGCCTCCGGTTGCCATGATTCTCGCAAAATCAGCATTCCATCGCTCTGCTGAGAGCGTCTACGCCGGCCTGGACTATATTCTGTCTTATGCTGAAAAGCCGGATAAATCGGGGTGACATTCCAAATCAATGGCCAGTAGGGGACGTGGTTCAATAAGAGAAGAAGCCCGTATTTATATCTTATATTGCTGAAAGTAAAGGTTCAGTCAGCAAAACAGGTGAGGAGCTGAAATGCCGAGAGGAGCGCGACTTGATGCGCCGGGCACCTTGCATCATGTGATTAGCCGAGGGATAGAGCGTGGTGCTATTTTTACTGACGATGAGGACCGGAAAGAGTTTCTGCGTCGCATGGGTACTCTTGCTAAGGGTTCCTGTACAGCTATTTATGCCTTTGCGCTGATGACGAATCATCTGCACATCCTGCTCAAAAGCGGCGAGAGCGGACTTTCAACCTACATGCGCCGCCTGCTTTCCGGTTATGCCCAGTTCTACAACCGTCGTCATAAAAGAGCAGGGCATCTTTTCC
>CAIMHT010000002.1 GCA_903840935.1 uncultured Chlorobiaceae bacterium | reverse complement strand
GCTGCTGGCGACCTTCTTCCTTGAGCAGGTCATGCATATCGGGCGAGAACGAGTCGACAAAGCGCATTTCCAGGTCGTCGCAGATGGCATGGATGTAATGGTGAGCCGTGTGGTCAAAGAAGTGGATGGAGGTAGAGAGCGATGCGGCGTATTTGCCCGCAAAGACGGCCTCTGCGCCGCGTTCGAAGATCAGTTCAATGAAGCGTTTGTAGTGCGCGTGAACGATGAGGATATACAGGGGAAAGCTCCACAGGACTGCGTCTGAGGCGCACACCTGGTCAATGACCTGGTTGAAAAGGGCCGGGTCGGTTTCGAGCCGCTTGATTCTTTGAGCGATATGGATGATGTTAAACTCATGCTGCGGATAGATCCTGGCCAGGTAGGCCACCGACTGGAGGGTGACGCTCAATTCTCCCTTTGGACTACCATTGAGAACGGTGATTTTCATGGTGATTTCTTAACATGATCCCTTTAAATATCCTGCAAATATTGGAGCCAACTTTGAAACGTAGCTCCTTAAGACCATCAGTGCCGACTAATGTTTTGGAATACGGTTCACCGAGCCTGAAGCCAAATTCCTTCAAAAGTTAAACGGCCCTCAATGCTTTCGCCCGTAATTTCGGAGAAAGTGAGTTTATGAAATCCACTGCTGGCGGCATTACTTCAATAATGTATTTCATTCGGGAAACATACCATATTTGATATCTTTGCACAACTTTTTATCGCCCCATAACAGACAATTTCATGAGGGGGATCGAGCACGACTGCGGCTACTTTGAGTTTCTTTCAAAATGGTACGAACTTAAAGAGGAGATCGGTATCGACCCGATTGTCCGTGACATCCTCTTTTTCATCCTGTTACTGTCGGTCGCGTTGTTTGGCAGCAACAGGATTCCCCGGAAAAAAGCTGGATGCGCATTTGTTGGCTATCATCAACCTTCTCATAGAGGACAAACCGTATGCCCTGTTTTCTTTTCATTCATCTGCCAGAATGCGTTCGATGGCAGACACAATTTCATCCACATCATCAGGGAGAACCTCAGAAAACCATACCTTCTGAGGGTAAATCATCACATGAGAACCGTTGCCGCAAAGCCCCATACATCCTGATGTGGAAATCCTTACCCTCCCTTTCCAACCTTTCTCGTCAACCGCTTGTTTTAATTTGGCTTTAGTAAGCAGACTGTTATGGTCTGCACACGATTTTCCATCTCCCCTACGGTCATTGGTACAAACAAAAACATGAGCGACGTAAGGCATTTCAGGTTGTTTGTGCATTATGGAATATCTCCCTGATATTAATTTTTTATAATGTAGAGCTGTCCAGCGCAAGTGCATTAGCGCGAAGCGTCCGTATGCAGCGCCTGGTTAGCTGCTTTATTCTTCATAATCCGGATATTGCTCAGGATTAACTCCCGTTGACTCAATGAGAATCGGATATTTTTTATTTTTTTCTTCTACTATTTTCTTTCGTGACTTCTTTATCTCAAATAGCCAACTGTCTCCGAAATCGAAAAGATAGTATAACTTATATCCTGCTATTGGATATATGTCATTCAGTTTTGTTTTCTTGGGAACTGAATAAGCCTTATTTCCAGGTTTCTTACCAACGTAAAATTCGTATAAATGATCGTCATCAAAATCTACGATCTTTTGAATATACTTGTGTAACAGTTGCAGCGAAAAGTCTTCTTTAACCTCTACGGTTTTAGACCAAGGGATATCATTCTCATCATACGGAAACGAAATATATAATGTGTAAACTTCCATTTGCCCCTCTTTATATAAACAGCTAACAATATTTAGATTGATCCGCCTAAACAGCGGGTTTTTGAATTGCAACCCATATAATACACCATTTACAAACCGTTCAGAATGCCTTTAATCGTTTCAATATAAATCGTTTAAACCTGTGCATTGCATTTTATGTCAGCGTCTTATATGGATCGGCATAAAAACATTGCTCACAAGCCGTTAACAGGGCTGCGAACTCCGGATAGCCCTCGATTTAAAACATAGGTGTAAGCACATGGTTATTCGTACATCATTATGCCCAAGAAGTTCCTGAACGGTTCAAATATTTGGAATCAGAGACTTATCCTATGGTTCCGCCCCTCTTCGCCGGTTTTCGTGTATCCATCGCTTGCCTTGTCCCAACGATAACTTACTGAAAGTATAGCAAAATCATATCGGGTCTTCAAAAAAAACACAGCGATAATCACCTGATAACTACTCCACAAAGTTCTTGTTTCAGGAGTCTCCGATTACAATAAAGCGAGTTGTAATCAACCTGAGGCCATAAGCGCTCAACAGGAATTGATTCTGAAGTAAAGACAAGGCTGAATGCGAAGAAATCAGGCCAACCCGACCCGTCATTACGGAACAATTTGTCGTTGAGCGCTTATGTCATCCACCCAGAGTTGAAGGTATCCGATCCCTGCACACCAGTTATCGGATCCGTCACCGTTTTTGAAGGTTCCCAAAACAAGACTATCTTAACGGTTTATAATGCGATATTGTTGTTCAACATTCGGGCAGGATTGTCATGACGGTTGACCGCAATAAACCGTACCATTAATCAGGAACAGTACCATAAAAGACTGTGTCGATACCGCCTATTGAATGGAACTAACCGTTATCTCCAAGAAATGAGAGAACTTCTCCTTATCAACATCACAGGCCCGGACAAACCGGGCTTGACGTCGAAAATAACGGCAATTCTTGCTGACGCTAAAATACCGGTGCTTGATATCGGCCAGGCGGTTATCCATAACCATCTTTCGCTGGGGATGCTGGTGGAGGTGCCCAAAGAGTCGGCCTCTTCGCCGGTACTGAAGGATCTGCTCTTTTGCGCTCATACGCTTGGCATACAGATCACCTTTACTCCGGTGACAGATTCGGAGTATGAGAAGTGGGTGCAGGAGCAGGGAAAGCGCCATTATCTGCTCTCACTGCTTGCGCGCAAGATTACGGCTGAGCAACTGGAGCGGGTATCGACAATTATTGCTGAACATGGCCTCAATATTAATACCATCAACCGCCTTTCGGGACGCATTCCCCTTGAAAACAGCAAAGCTGGCACAAAGGCTTGCGTCGAGTTTTCAATACGGGGGACGCTGGAGAACGAAAACCGCTTTCGGGAGCAGATGGTTGCCATTACCGACAGCCTTGGCGTCGATATCGCGTTTCAGGAGGACAACATTTTCAGGCGCAACCGCCGATTGGTGGTGTTTGATATGGACTCGACGCTTATTACTTCCGAAGTAATTGACGAACTGGCTCTTGAGGCGGGTGTGGGAGACGAGGTGGCGGCAATTACGGAGCAGTCGATGCGGGGTGAGATTGACTTTACCGGCAGCTTGCAGCGGAGGGTCTCCTTGCTGAAGGGGCTTGACGAACGGGTGCTTGAAACGATTGCTCAAAGGCTTCAGTTGACCGAGGGGGCTGAAACGCTCTTCCATAACCTGCACAATCTGGGGTTTAAAACGGCCGTCATTTCCGGAGGCTTTACCTATTTCGGCCACTACCTGCAGAAAAAGCTCAATATCGATTATGTCTATGCCAACACACTCGAAATCGAGGATGGCAAACTGACCGGAAACGTCCTTGGGACTGTTGTTGACGGCAAAAGAAAAGCTGAACTGCTGGAGATTATTGCAAGAAAGGAAAATATCAGGCTGGAACAGACTATTGCGGTGGGTGACGGCGCCAATGACCTGCCGATGCTTGGAAAGGCAGGCCTCGGTATTGCCTTCAGGGCTAAACCGATTGTTAGGGAGAGTGCAAAGCAGGCCATTTCAACGCTTGGCCTTGATGCAATTCTCTATCTTATGGGATTCAGGGATCGCGACGACCTTTCGGTCAGTCAACATATTCCATAAACTGGTCAAAATCTTTCTTGAGAGGCAGGCTGATTGCGCCTGAAGGGCAGACCGGTTCGCAACGGGTGCACTGCACGACACAGTTATAGGGGTTGGCAACGGTCATTCTTGCCCGTTTGACGCCTTCGGGCGCGCCGAGGCTAAAAACTCCCGGCTTGCAGAGATCCTCACAGTCGCCGCAGCCGTTGCAGAGTGTGGTGTCGAGTTCCGGAAACCAGGCAATCTCTTCGCGGGGGAGAAGAAGCCTTCTTTTTTTTGGTTTGTTCACGTTCTATTCCTGTCTACCAGCATTTAAGGCAACCACAAGGGATTACCCCTGCATCATTTCATGCAATTTCGTGTAATTCGCAGCAAAAGAATCTTCCTCTTCAATCCAGAATCCTGAATCCAGCATCAAAAATTCAAAAATTCAAAATTTCTTCAGCGATCAGTCAATATACTCAACGAAATGTTCGAACTCCTCTTTCGGGGGGAGAATAATGGCACCGGAGGTACAGATGGGTACGCACCGGTTGCAGAGGACGAGGCAGTTAAAGGGATGGGCGACAATCAGTTTGGGACGGCAGATGCCCGCAGGGTCAGGCTCGCCAAGCTCAAAGACGCCGGGTTTGCAGAGCACCTTGCAGTCGCCGCAGCCGTTGCAGAGCTCCGGTTTGATTACCGGGTACCAGGCAATCTCCTCCCTCGGAGCAAGCAGCCGCTTCCGTTTTTTCGGGGCCGCCTGTTTCTGCTGCGCTGGCCGGACGGCGGCCGTTAGCGGTTCAGCCCGATCCCATGAACCGACCGGAGTGGCGGAAGCGGCATCCGTTTTCTGCATCGCACGCGACTTGAGCGCAAGACGCAGGGAGCGGACAAGCCGCAAAGAGCAGTTATCGCATGAGGGCTTTTCGCATCGACCGAAAAAACAATCAAGAACCAGCATAAGGGTACTACTATTAATTTATGACGCGACAGGTTTGCTTCGTTGAGCGGTGCTCGACATTCGCTCCGCCCGCCTCGCACTCAAACCGCTCACAACAAGTAATAGCGGCACCAGCAATCGTTGTTTTTTTCATCCCAGCAACGCTGTCTTGAGCGAAGCGGTGAAGGCCTCAAGGGCTTTTCCGATACCGGACGCATCTTTGCCGCCAGCCGTTGCGAACTCAGGCTTGCCGCCACCACCGCCCTGCACACACTTCGCAGCATCGCGGATCAGTTTACCGGCATCGATACCGAGTTCCCGGACGGCTTTGTCGGATGCAAAGCTGACCAATGACACTTTTCCATCTTCAACACTGCACAGTAAACCGGCGGCACAAGGGATCTTTTCACGCAAGGCAAGTGCGGCCTGGCGCAGGGTGTCGCCATCCACCCCTTCCACAACCTTCGTCATAATCCGGCATCCGCCGATCTCCGCAGAGTTCTGAAGCTCTCCGGTCAGGGTGTTGAGCAGAGCGGTAATTTTGCCTTCAAGAAGCGCTTTTTCAAGCTCTTTTTTGGCCTCCATCAAGTCGCCAACCCACTCTGCAACGGGTTCATCCCCTTTTGCTTTAAGCAGTTGGCGAATCTGCTGCATTTCGCGATACTCTTTCCACAAGAGCTTTTCAGCCGCTTTTCCGGTGAGCGCCTCGATACGTCGAACACCTGATGCTACCGAGGATTCGCTGACAATCTTGAAGAGTCCGATACGGCCGATATTGTCTACATGGGTACCACCGCAAAGTTCTACCGAGATGCCAGGCACTTCAATAACCCGGACACGGTCGGCATACTTGTCGCCAAAAAAGGCAAGTGCACCCTTGGCAATAGCGTCATCATAGAGAACGTCGGCATGTTTGACCACCGGTTCGGCTCTGCGGATCTCTTCGTTTACCTCGGCTTCAACGGCCTCGATCTCCTCATCGGAGAGGCGGGAAAAATGGCTGAAATCAAAACGGAGACGTTCGGCATTGACATAGGAGCCTTTCTGCTGAACATGCTGCCCGAGAATCCTGCGAAGTGCGCCATGCATGAGATGGGTCGCGGTATGGTTACACTCGGCATCCTGACGCAGGTGGCGATCTACTGACGCTTCGGCGGAAAGCTCCTTTTCGTCGATCAGGAGATCGTCAACACTGAGGGAAGTATCAAGAATCTTGTCGAAGGCTTCGGTAACAATATGGACAATGGCATCGCCATCCTTGATGGTATCGGATACCTGCATACGATACGTGCCGGACTCTATCCAGCCCCTGTCGCCCACCTGACCACCGCTTTCGGGATAAAAAGGAGTGCGATCGAGTACAAGAAGCAGCTTGCCCTGAATCTGTTTCATGGCGGTAATGGAGACCGGCATTTCAAGCTGGTCGTAGCCTGCAAAGTCGGTGCGATGTACATCGCTGAACCAGAGCCATTGCGACCCGTCATCCTGTACCTGCCGTTTTTCCTTGCGGTCGGTCCGTGCACGGGTTTTCTGCTGCAACATGCAGTGTTCAAAACCTTCACCATCAACGGAAAAGCCAACATCTGAAGCCATCAGGCGGGTCAAGTCAAAGGGAAAACCGTAGGTATCGTAGAGTTTGAAGGCATCTTCACCGGTAATGGTGGTACTGCTCGCTGATCGTACCTTTTCGATTACTTCGTTAAAAATTTCAATGCCCCGGTCAAGGGTAACAATAAAGCTCTCCTCTTCAGCCTTGATAATTTTACTGACCGTCTCCTGCTGTTTCTGCAGTTCGGGAAAGACATCGCCCATTGAAGCGGCCAGCGTGCCAACAAGCTGATGCAGAATCGGCTCATTATAGCCAAGATTTTTGGAGTAACGGAGGGCACGACGGAGAATGCGGCGGAGCACGTAACCACGTCCTTCATTGGAGGGCATCGCGCCGTCGGAGAGTGCAAAGGTAAGGGTACGGGCGTGGTCGGCAATGACGCGCATGGCAATATCAAGCGGGTCATCCATTGATGCGCCGTACGGGACACCGGTAATTTCGGTAATGCGGTCGAACAACGGCTTAAAAACGTCGGTGTCGTAGTTTGACCCTTTACCCTGCATAACCGCTGCTACCCGTTCAAAGCCCATGCCGGTATCGACATGTTTCATAGGAAGCGGTTCGAGGGAGCCATCGCTTTGGCGGTTGTATTGAATAAAGACCAGATTCCACAACTCAATAACCCGGTAGTCGCCGACGTTGACCAGGCTCCCGCCCGAGCAATCTTCGGTAAGATCAATATGAATTTCGGAACAGGGGCCACAGGGGCCGGTTTCGCCCATCTCCCAGAAGTTATCCTTGTCACCGAAGCGGACAACGTGCTCCGGGTTTATATCGGTCGCTGTTTTCCATATCTGAAAGCTCTCATCGTCATCTTGATAAACGGTTGCGTAGAGGCGCTCTTTCGGCAGCTTCCATATATCGGTCAGCAGCTCCCATGCCCAGGTTATGGCCTCCTGCTTGTAATAATCCCCGAATGACCAGTTGCCCAGCATTTCAAAAAAGGTGTGATGGTAGGTATCGCGGCCCACATCTTCCAGATCGTTATGCTTGCCTGATGCCCTGATGCACTTCTGTGTATCGGCTGCCCGCAGGTATGGCCTTGTTCCCTTGTCCAAAAAAACATCCTTGAACTGGTTCATGCCTGCGTTGGTAAAGAGCAGGGTGGGATCATCGGCAGGAATAACAGGGGCTGAACGAACGATGGTATGACCTTTTTGAGAAAAATAATCCAAAAAAGATTGTCTGATTTCCCTGGCTTTCATAGAGATTGTTGATGTTGTTGCAATGCTTTCCGTCGGACCGTTCCCTGAACGACAACCCACTACGGCCATAAATTTACTCTTTTTTAGAGCTTGTTGCCAACTTAAATTTTATTCCCTTCAGCCAGAACGCCCCCTGCTTCAACAGGAATCCTGGGAAAAAGCTCAGATATATATTTTCTTTTAAAAAAACTATATTACTAAAAATTGAACTTCGGGCGCAGACACCCGTCTCCTTTCTATGAATTAAAACAGGAGCACTGTTATGAGTTGGGGAGTAGAACATCATCAACGGCGAAAGGATATTCTGGAACTCATGGATATTTCAGCCAGAATCATGAAGGCAAATCCCAATCATGTTAATGAAGTATCCAAAAGCACAACCGGTTGCTGGATGGAGCAGATCTATGGCATACAGCGCTGTGACTTCTGTGATTTATCGGCTGATTGTCCGATCCTCGAAGAGGAGGAGTGGCAGGCCTATCTGACAAAAAACAACATTGTCATTGAGAAGAATTCCTGAAGGTTAAAACAGAGAAAAATTTGTTTTAACCTCATGGAATGCTTATACTGTTTTCTTGCAGGAGACTGTCGTATTCTTTTTTTGTCTTCTCTTTACCCACCAATAGTACATTTCACCAGATAACAACTCAATGACCTCTCCGTGCGGCGATGTTCATTGACACGGGGATTTTCTTGCTGTTTACTAACCCTGAAAAGTAATTAACAGGAACAATGACTGATACAAAAAAGACAACCAGACAGGTCAATGTGACATCAAAAACCAGCGTTTCCGTGCTTTTTGCAGGAGATTCCGGTGATGGTATGCAGTTGACCGGCACTCAATTCGCCAATACCGTGGCGATTCACGGTACAGAGCTGAACACATTCCCGAATTTCCCCTCTGAAATCAGGGCTCCTGCTGGCACCATTGCCGGCGTCTCCGGATTTCAGCTCCAGTTCAGCAGCAAACCTGTCTATACGCCTGGTGCCCGATTTGATGTCATGGTCGCCATGAACTCGGCGGCACTGAAGGCAAATCTGAAAAACCTCCACCGTGGCGGCATTATTATTGCTGGCACAGAAGGGTTCGATGAGAAAAATCTGAAGCTTGCGGGCTATCCCGAAGGGGCAAATCCCCTTCATGACGGCTCCCTCGACAACTATATTGTTTTTCCTGTGCCGATTCTGCAGCTCACCCGTGAAGCCCTTAAAGAGAGTGGCCTGAGCAGCAAGGAGATTGACCGCTGTAAAAACATGTTTGTGCTGGGCTTGCTCTACTGGCTCTACACCCTTCCGCTTGAGGGAACGATGGAGACACTCTATGCCAAATTTCAGAAGAATATCTGGATGGCTGAAGCGAACATCAAGGCGATGAAGGCTGGCTATTTCTTTGGTGATGAAACCGAACTCTTTGCAAACCTCGGACGCTTCGATATTGCACCGCAAAAACAGCACGGCATCTACCGCCGGGTTACCGGTAATGAAGCATGTGCTATCGCATTGACTGCTGCTTCAAAAAAAGCCGGCCTTGAACTGTTCCTCGGTTCATACCCGATCACACCGGCAACAGAGATCCTGCAAACTCTTGCCAAAAAGAAAAAGTATGGCGTCAAGACTTATCAGGCTGAAGATGAAATTGCTGGCATCGTCAGCAGCATCGGTGCTGCTTATGGCGGTGCACTTGCCGCGACAAACACTTCCGGTCCTGGACTTGCACTGAAAACCGAAGCACTCGGTTTGGCGGTCATCCTTGAAATACCACTGGTTATCATCAATGTGCAGCGGGGCGGTCCATCAACCGGCCTTCCAACCAAGCCGGAGCAGTCTGACCTCTTCATGGCCCTCTATGGTCGCCATGGCGAAGCACCGCTGCCGGTTATCGCTGCGTGCTCTCCTGTTGACTGCTTCTATACCACCTATGAGGCTGCGAGAATTGCCGTTGAACATATGACACCGGTCATCTGTCTCTCTGACGGTTACCTTGCCCTGAGTTCAGAACCATGGAAAGTTGAAAGTCCGGATAACCTTGCTGAAATCAAGCCCCGTTTTCAGCCTGCAAGAGAGTCGGGAGACGCTCCCTACCTGCCCTACAAACGCGATGAGCGTCAGGTTCGATCATGGGCAATCCCGGGAACCAGGGGACTCGAACACCGTATCGGCGGACTTGAAAAGCAGCATGAAACCGGCAATGTCTCTCATGATCCGGAAAATCATGAACTCATGACAAAGCTGCGTGCTGAAAAAATTGCACGGATTGCTGACAGTATCCCGCTGCAGAGTATCGATAATGGGCCACTCAAGGGTGACCTGCTTGTTCTCGGATGGGGCTCAACTTATGGAGCGATTAAAACTGCGGTTGAGCAGGCTCTCGAACAGGGGTACAGTGTTGCTCATGCGCACCTGCGTTATATCTATCCGTTTCCGAAAAACCTTGCTGAAATTCTCGGCAACTATAAACAGGTGGTCATCCCCGAATTGAATAACGGGCAGCTTGTCCACATTATCCGGGATACATTCCTGATTGCCCCTGAAAGTCTTACCAAGGTGCAGGGTGTACCATTTAATGAGATGGAAATACTGACTAAAATCACCGATCTTTTAAAGGAGCTTCAATCATGACCGATAACGATACAACAATGAAAGTCTTGCCGGTTCTTACTGCAAAAGACTTTGCTTCCGACCAGGAACCAAAATGGTGTCCAGGATGCGGTGATCACTCCGTGCTGCAACAACTGAAACAACTTTTGCCGGAGCTGGGTGTCGCACCGGAAAATATCGTCTTTGTTTCCGGTATAGGCTGTTCATCACGTCTCCCCTACTATCTGGCAACGTATGGTGTTCACGGTATTCATGGCCGGGCGCTGCCGATGGCAACCGGATTGAAAATTGCACGTCCGGATCTGAGCGTCTGGGTTGGAACAGGTGATGGTGATGCACTCTCGATTGGCGGCAACCATTTCATTCATACCCTGAGAAGAAACCCCGACCTCAATGTTCTGCTTTTCAACAATGAAATTTACGGACTGACGAAGGGTCAGTATTCACCAACATCGAAAATCGGTTTGAGAACGGTTACCTCGCCATCCGGCGTCATCGATCACCCGTTCAATACGGCAGCCCTGACGATTGGTTCCGGCGGCACCTTCTTTGCAAGAGCGTTTGATCGTGACGGCAAATTCCTGCGTTCAATACTGCATCGCGCTGCAATGCACCGAGGAACTTCGCTGGTGGAGATTTACCAGAACTGTCCCATTTTCAATAATGCTGCTTTCGAAGCCTATGCCACTCCTGACAATAAGGCCGATAACACCATCTATATTGAACAGGACAAGCCTCTTGTTTTCGGAAAGGGCAAAAACCGCGGAATCATGCTGGACGGGTTCAAGCCGGTTGTTGTTGATCTCGATAAAGAGGAGTTCTCCACCAGTGACCTCTGGATTCACGATGAGCGAGATATCAACAAGGCTTCTATTCTTGCACGCTTTGCTGATGAAGAGTCTCTTCCGAGACCTTTCGGTGTTTTCTATGCCGAGGAAAGGGTAACCTATGAAGATGCTCTTGCAGCACAAATCAAGGATTCACAGATAAACGGATGCTGGACACTTGAGGAACTGCTTAAAGGAGAGAATTCCTACGAAATCAAGTAAGCGCGAATATTTTGTTTGCAGCAAAAAGCCGGCGCCCATGCCGGCTTTTTGCGCTTCTATACCTCTTCTTTCCAGGCGCCCATGGCTGAAAACTTTTCAATCCGGTCATGAACGAGGTTTGCCGGATCTTTCGAAAGTATCGTTTTCAATTCCTCAATCAAGATACCTTTCAATGTCGCAGCCATTGCTTCAGGATCGGTGTGCGCACCTCCAAGTGGTTCAGGAACAATCCTGTCAATTATTTTTTGCGCAAGAAGATCGACTGCGGTGAGTTGCAGTGCTTCAGCCGCCTGTTCTTTATAGTTCCAGCTTCTCCAGAGAATGGATGAACAGCTTTCAGGTGAGATAACTGAATACCAGCTATTTTCAGCCATAAGAATCCGGTCACCAACGCCTATACCGATGGCTCCCCCGCTTGCACCTTCACCGATAATCACGCAGATTACCGGAACCGTGAGCTTCGCCATTTCGAAGAGATTGCGGGCAATTGCCTCAGCAGTACCCCGTTCCTCAGCTTCTATTCCAGGAAATGCACCCGGTGTATCAATCAGTGTAATAACCGGTTTGCGGAATTTTTCGGCAAGCTTCATCAAACGGAGAGCCTTGCGATATCCTTCAGGCTGAGCCATGCCAAAATTGCGGTAGAGATTAGACTTGGTATCACGCCCTTTCTGATGGCCAATGATCATGACTGGCTGGGAAAACCCTGTCGAACTCTCTTCAATACGGGCAAAACCTCCCACAATGGCTTTGTCATCACTGAAATGACGGTCTCCGGAGAGTTCAAGAAACTCTTTGGTCATCAAGTGAATATAGTCAAGCGCATAGGGTCTTGCCGGGTGACGGGCAAGCTGCACTTTCTGCCAGCGGGTAAGATTTTTATAAATCGAACGGCGCAGTGCATCGACTTTCAGTTCAAGTGTCTCTATGTCGTGGTTGAGCATTTCAGTTTCAGACTGAGACTGCTCCCTCGTGCTGCTCCTGAGGCACTGACGCATTTCACCGAGTTTGGCTTCAAGCTCAAACAGTGGCTTTTCAAAATCAAGGACAACTTTCGTGGCCATAGTGCTGCAATATGAGTGATAAAAAAAGCCCACCAAGCAAAAAGCTCATGATGGACTTTAAAAGAAATCAACATTCAGATCGTCAGAATCAACCACAGATCCCATCCCTCAACGCTTTCCCTGGTTTGAACTTGACAACATTTTTTGCTGCAATGGTAATCGCTTCGCCAGTCTGAGGGTTCCGCCCTGACCTTTCAGCTCTTTTTCCCACGGCAAATGTTCCGAAGCCCACAAGAGTAACATCGTCACCATCCTTCAACGACGATGTAACAACACCGATAAAGGCATTGAGAGCACGTTCGGCATCTACTTTGGTCAGGTTTGCCTGGTCGGCAATTTTCTCAACTAACTCAGCTTTTGACATATGAGGTATTTGCTTGTTGTTATTGAAGTATGGAAATTCTCAAATACGGTATCCCCTTTACTTCTCAATTTAAACAGTAGGTGACAAACATGCAATTGCTTTTTGCCTTTATCCGTGTTTGATTTCACGGCACTTTGTATTCGTCCGACACTGTGTTATATTCAATTTTTCGAGACAGGGCTAAACCCTGTGACTTGTACAAGACCATTTTTTATCCGGCTTATGATTTCAATCAGTAACGTGTCGAAAGGTTCTATTATCCGCTTTAAAGGAGAACCTCACAGTATCGAAAGTCTTATGCACCGCACCCCGGGGAACCTGCGTGCCTTTTATCAGGCAAACATGAGGAACCTGAAATCCGGCAGGAATGTCGAGTACCGCTTCAGTGCCACAGAATCAGTTGATGTCATCATCACCGAGAGAAAACAATATCAGTACCTTTACCGCGATGGCAGTGACTTCGTCATGATGGATAATGAAACGTTTGACCAGATTAATGTGCCGGAGGTTGCAATAGGCTCTTCATCCCGCTTTGTCAAGGATGGAATCATGGTAACGATTGTCTTCTCTGACGACGGTTCTATTCTTGGTGTTGAACTCCCGACATTTGTTGAGGTTGAGGTGATTGAAACCAGCCCCGCATCCAAGGATGACAGGGCGACCAGCGGAACGAAGCCGGCAGTAGTTGAAACTGGCACAGAGGTCAGCGTCCCGATGTTTATTCAGACTGGAAGTATTATTCGTGTCGACACCCGAACAGGAGAATATATCGAAAGAGTGAAAAAATAAATGCCTCAATACAACTTATCAAGACGAACGCTCATAAACTAAGTTAACATCATCATGGACTTTAACGAAATCAAGCAGCTCATTGACATCGTCAATAGCTCAGATCTTCAGGAAACCATCATCGAGGAGGGCGAATTTAAAATTATCCTGAGGCGTTCTTCTGCTGCAACCCCCTCTCTTACTGCCGTAACTGCAGCACCCGTCATGCAAGCCATTCCACAGGCCTCTTATGCTGCGCCGTCACCGGTAAAGACTGAAGTGCTGTCCAATCTTGTCGAATCACGCTCGCCAATCGTAGGAACATTCTATCAGTCATCGTCCCCGGATTCTCCGCCTTTTGTTGCCATTAACGACACTGTAAAAAAAGGAGATGTTCTCTGTATTATCGAAGCCATGAAACTGATGAATGAAATTGAGGCAGAGGTTTCTGGAACAATTGTTGAGATTCTTGTTGAAAACGGACAGGCGGTCGAGTATGATCAGCCACTGTTCCGGATTAAACCATAAACATTCATCAGAGAAAAACCTTGTTCAAGAAAATACTTGTTGCAAATCGCGGTGAAATTGCCTTGCGTATTATGCAGACCTGCCGCGAAATGGGAATCAGCACGGTTGCTGTATATTCTACAGTGGATGCTGAATCAATCCATGTTAAATACGCCGATGAAGCGGTCTGTATTGGCCCGGCTTTATCAAGAGAGAGTTATCTTAACATTCCCCGCATCATTGCTGCAGCAGAGGTAACCAATGCTGATGCCATTCATCCAGGATACGGATTTCTGGCTGAAAATGCTGACTTTGCAGAGGTTTGTGAGTCGGCCAACATCAAGTTTATTGGCCCGACCGCTAAAATGATCAACCAGATGGGTGACAAAAACACCGCCAAAGCAACCATGATTGCTGCCGGTGTTCCCGTTGTCCCGGGAAGTCCAGGGCTGGTAACTGATCTGAAACAGGCTATTGATACGGCAAAAAAAACAGGCTATCCGGTTATCATCAAGCCAACAGCGGGCGGCGGCGGAAAGGGAATGCGGGTTGTCACGGAGGAAAGTCAACTGGATAAGGCTCTGAACACTGCTCGCAGCGAGGCTGAACAGGCTTTCGGCAATAGCGGTGTCTATATCGAGAAATATCTTGAAAACCCCCGCCATGTTGAAATCCAGATACTCTCTGACCAGCATGGCCACACCCTCCATCTGGGAGAGCGAGACTGCACCGTCCAGAGACGACACCAGAAGCTTATTGAGGAAACCCCTTCTCCGGCTGTTGATGATGCACTGAGAAAAAAAATGGGTGATGCCGCTGTTGCAGCCGCAAGCGCAATCAACTATGAGGGTGCCGGCACCATCGAGTTTCTGCTCGACAAACACCGTGACTTTTACTTCATGGAGATGAATACGCGTATTCAGGTTGAGCATCCGGTCACCGAAGAGCGCTATGATGTCGATATCGTCAAGGAACAGATTCTTGCTGCTGCCGGGGAATCACTTGAAGGCAGAACCTTCACACCAAGGGGCCACTCGATTGAATGCCGCATTAATGCTGAAGATCCTGAACATCTGTTCCGTCCATCTCCAGGACAGCTTACCGTCTTCCATACACCGGGTGGACACGGAGTCAGGGTTGATTCACATGCCTATGCGAGTTATGTCGTGCCGTCAAACTACGACTCCATGATTGCCAAGCTTATCGTCACCGCACATACACGGGATGAGGCAATTGCAAGAATGTCGCGTGCGCTTGATGAATTTATTGTTGTCGGGGTAAAAACCACCATTCCCTTCCATAAACAGGTGATGCGCTCTCCTGTTTTTCAGAGCGGAGATTTCGATACCGGGTTTCTTGAAACCTTCAGGTTTGAAAAAAAGTAACAAAAAAAAGGGAGACGCCGAAGTCTCCCTTTTTTTTGTTTCATCTGTTCTAACCATGCAGGCTATCGCTCATTGGCAAAACCCTCGCGGGTTGCTGGCTCATCAGCAGCACGATCATCAGCCTGAGAACTTTCCTGGCCTTCACCAGTCAGTTTAATGGTTTTGTATCTCTTTAATCCTGTTCCGGCTGGAATAAGCTTGCCAACAATCACGTTTTCTTTCAGACCTGCGAGATAGTCAACCTTTCCAGCAACCGCAGCATCAGTCAACACCTTTGTGGTCTCCTGGAACGATGCTGCAGAGATCACGCTCTCAGTCTGAAGAGCTGCGCTTGTTATACCAAGCAGTACCGGATGCGATGTTGCCTGAAGGGCAGGCTCAAAGGCAATCATATTTTTGCTGTTCTTGCGAAGCTCACGATTCAGCTTGGTAATATCGCGGACCTTGTGAAGCTGACTATCCTGAATTCTTGCCGGGGCATCGCCTTTTTCGGTAATGCGTACCTTTTCAGCAATACCATGGTTTGACTCAACAAAGGCGCTCCGGTCAATCAAGTCACCAGGCAGCAAATCGGTGTCGCCAGGCTCTTCAACCCTCACTTTCTGAAGCATCTGGCGCACAATAACTTCAAGATGCTTGTCGTTGATTTCGACACCCGCATTGATCTGGTAAACCTTCTGAATCTCGTTGACAAGATATTGCTGCACGGCATTGGGGCCCTGAATACGCAAGATATCCTGCGGTGAGACGGCTCCATCGGTCAGCGGATCGCCAGCTTTGACTTCATCACCCTCATTAGCAAGCACATGTTTACCAACCTGAACATAGTATATCTTCTCTTCACCGAAATCATTTTTAACCTTGACCTCCTTGCTGCTTCTGCGCTGTGAGCCAAAACTGACATAACCATCAATTTCAGTAACAATTGCCGGATCAGTAGGAATTCGGGCTTCAAAGAGCTCGGTGACCTTTGGCAGACCAGCGGTAATATCACCACCGACTCGATCAAGGTTTCTGGGTACTTTGGCCATAATATCACCGGGCTCAACCTTCTGTCCATCTTCAACATAAAGATTTGACTTGATGGGAACCGGATAGGTCTTTCTCACTTCGCCGCTCGCATCAATAATCATCAACCTCGGCTCCCTTGTTTCTGTAGCTCTCAGTTTGGAACGCCAGTTGATAATGGTATGCTGTGAAAAACCGGTCTGGGGATCAACCTCTTCCTTATAGGTTATACCCTTCTCAATATCGGCAAACTTGACGATACCTGGCAACTCAGCTATAATCTGCGTGCTGTTGGGCTCACTGCTGAACATCACCTGATCTTTCTTGATCAGGGAGCCGTTTTTGCAATGAAGATGAGCGCCATGAGGCACAATGTAACGTTTCAGTATCTTTCCGGATTCGGGATCAGCAATATTAATCTTGCCGTTTTTCTGAATAATGATGATCCTCAGATCGGCAACACCATCTTCATTAATGGCCGTATGCTCAACGCTTTTGATATCCTCAAACTGAATTTGACCATCATAAAAGGCCTTGGTCTCCGTTTCCGTAATACCACCCTGTGCCGCGCCACCCTGGTGGAAGGTACGGAGCGTCAACTGCGTTCCAGGTTCTCCGATAGACTGGGCGGCAATAACACCTACCGCTTCACCTATTTCAACAAGTTGATGTACCGAGAGGTTTGTTCCATAACATCTCGAACAGATGCCTATTTTGGATTCACAGGTCAGAACCGAACGGATCTCAGCCTCTTCAACACCAGCCGTCTCCTGAATCAGCTCGGCAAGTTCTTCGGTAATAATCTCTCCGGCATTGACAATAACCTTGTTGTTCAGGGTATCGTAGATTTCACGGGCCGCAACACGTCCCTTGATTTTTTCACGGAACTTGATCTGGCCGCTGGTCTCCTCCTCAATATTTCGGTGAACATAGAGGCCTCGCGTGGTTCCACAATCATCAATGGTAACAATGACATCCTGCGCAACATCATGGAGTCGCCGGGTCAGATAACCGGCATCGGCTGTTTTCAGCGATGTATCGGAAAGTCCCTTACGAGCACCGTGCGTTGAAATGAAGTACTCAAGAACCGTAAGACCCTCCTTGAGGTTCGAGATAATCGGGTTTTCAATAATTTCACCCGGCTGGCCCGACATGGATTTCTGCGGACGGGCAATAAGACCCCTCATACCGGTCAACTGACGAACCTGCTCCCTGGAGCCACGAGCTCCGGAATCAAGCATCATATAAAGCGGATTAAAACCATCACGATCTTTTTTCAGCTTCTGATACGATTCTTCAGCAACAATATTCGACGTTTTCTGCCAGACGTCAACAATCTGATTGTAGCGTTCATTGTCGGTAAGGGTACCTCGATTGTACTCTTTGACAACCTTGGTACTGTCACGCTGGGCACTCTTGATATGCTTGGCTTTGGTTTCAGGCACAATGGCATCAGAAAGGCCAACCGAAAGGCCACCCTTCATCGCATAATGGAAACCAACCTCCTTGATATTGTCAAGGAATTTGGCTGTTTCGACATTACCAACCTCACTGCTCAGTCGCCCGATAAGCTCCTTTGCGACTTTCTTGTCAATAACGCGGTTGATAAAGCCTATTTTTTTCGGCACATGCTGGTTAAAGATCACTCTGCCAACAGTCGTAAGCAAAATGGCCTTTTTCTCAATCTGCGATTTCAGCCAGGCAGACTTTTCCTGCGTCAGACCAGCCATCGTATCAAGAACTCGCAGCGAGTCAAATTTTTGGTCAATTTCGCCGCCGTACTGGATAAAAATTTGCGCATGCAAGCCAACACGCTCTTCATTGTAAGCGATAAGAACATCTTCCGGGCTGTAAAATATCTGCGCCTCGCCAAAATCTCCAGAGCGAGACTTGGTTAGATAATACATGCCGAGTACCATGTCCTGTGAAGGTACGGTGACCGGTTTACCAGACTGTGGCAGAATAAGATTATGAGACGACAGCATAAGCAGTGAGGCTTCAAGCTGCGCTTCCTGCGACAGAGGAATATGAACAGCCATCTGGTCACCATCAAAGTCAGCGTTGAAAGCCGTACAGACCAGCGGATGAATCTGGATAGCCTTGCCCTCAATCAAGAGCGGCTGGAACGCCTGTATACCGAGGCGATGAAGAGTTGGCGCCCTGTTAAGCAGCACCGGCCGACCATCAATGACCTTCTCAAGAACATCCCAGACAATCGGGTCTTTTTTATCAATAAGCTTCTTGGCCGATTTGACGGACTTTGCAATACCACGATCAACAAGACGGCGGATAACAAAGGGCTGAAAGAGCTCAATAGCCATGCTTTTCGGCAGACCACACTCATGCAGCTTCAATTCCGGACCAACCACAATAACCGAACGGCCAGAGTAGTCAACCCTCTTGCCCAGAAGGTTCTGGCGGAATCGTCCCTGTTTGCCCTTAAGCGCATCAGAAAGCGATTTCAGAGGTCTGTTGGACTCACCGGTCTTGACCGCGTTGGCCTTGCGTGAGTTATCGAACAGGGCATCAACCGCCTCCTGAAGCATTCTCTTTTCGTTTCGCAAAATAACCTCCGGGGCACGGATATCAATCAGCTTTTTCAGCCTGTTGTTGCGGATGATCACCCTGCGGTAGAGATCATTGAGATCCGAGGTAGCAAACCGGCCACCTTCAAGAGGCACAAGCGGACGCAGCTCAGGAGGAATAACCGGCACAACTTCCATCACCATATATTCCGGCTTGTTGCCTTCATAAACATAGGGTTCCGGAAGCTCATCCTCCGGAAAGAGCCCCTGGGGCTTTTTCCGGGTTTTCTTGTGTGGCTCATAACTCTTTCTGAACGCTTCTACTACCTTAAGCCGTTTCAGCGCATCGGCTCTTTTCTGTTCCGAGTTGCTCTCTTTGAGTACCTTGCGCAAATGTATCGCAGATGCATCAAGATCAATATTCTTGAGAAGCATGTGAATAGCTTCACCGCCCATTTTAGCAACAAACTTGTCCGGATCTGAATCCTCAAGATCCTGATTATCCTCATACTCCGTGATAATCTGGAAATACTGCTCTTCAGTCAAACGGTCAAGCTTCTTGATCCCCTGTTTTTCACCAGGTTCACCAGGGTTGATAACCACATAGACTTCATAATAGATGATACGCTCGAGTTCTTTTGTTGAAAGGTCAAGTAAAGCGCCTATCTTGCTCGGAACTGAACGGAAAAACCAGGTATGCACCACAGGAACAGCGAGGGCAATATGGCCCATACGCTCCCTGCGGACGTTCTTGGTTGTAACCTCTACACCGCAACGGTCGCATATAATCCCTTTATAGCGAACACGCTTGTATTTACCGCAGTAACACTCCCAATCCTTTGTGGGACCGAATATTTTTTCGCACATCAGACCGTCACGTTCAGGTTTGAACGTGCGGTAGTTTATTGTCTCTGGCTTCAGTACCTCTCCCCTGGAATGGGCAAGAATGCTTTCAGGTGATGCAATACTAAACTTTATTCTTGAAAATTCACCTTTTAAGGGCGATGCTCCCTGTGAAAATATCATAGTCAATATTCCTTGTTAAACGACTCTTTTGAACGTCCGTTAATGATGTACACGCGATTTAACACATTACTAAGGAACCTTGTCGTCAATACGTATCTCAAGACCCAAACCCTGCAGGTCCCTGACAAGAACATTGAAGGATTCAGGTATTCCGGGATCCGGCAGGTTCTGGCCTTTAACGATAGCCTCGTAGGTTTTGTTACGCCCTATCACATCATCCGATTTGACCGTTAGCATCTCCCTGAGGATATTGGCAGCACCATAGGCTTCAAGAGCCCAGACCTCCATTTCACCAAATCTCTGGCCGCCAAACTGTGCTTTACCACCAAGTGGCTGCTGAGTGATGAGCGAGTATGGGCCAGTTGAACGAGCATGAATCTTGTCGTCGACAAGGTGACTCAGCTTGAGCATGTAAATATAACCTATGGTCACCTCGTCATCAAACCGCTCTCCGGTACGTCCATCAAAAAGACTTACCTTTCCATGAGCCGGAAGACCAGCCCGTTCAAGCTCATGCTGTACCTCCTGGTAGGTGGCACCATTGAAAATCGGTGTTTTGAACTTGACACCAAGCTTTTTGGCCGCCCAACCGAGCGATGTTTCATAGAGCTGACCAATATTCATGCGGCTCGGCACACCAAGCGGGTTAAGAACAATATCTACCGGGGTACCATCCGCCATAAAAGGCATATCCTCAATCGGTAGAATTTTACCTACAACACCCTTGTTACCGTGTCGGCCGGCCATCTTGTCGCCTACCTGAATTTTTCTTTTCTGGGCGATGTAACATTTGGCAAGCTCCTCAATGCCGGGAGGAAGTTCATCGCCAACATTGATTTTATATTTCTCGTTTTCCCGCTCATCAGCCAGATCTTTAAGCATGAAACGGAACTCTTTGACAAGGCGAACCACATTGTCATTGACTTTTTTTGAGTCTGTCACCCCTTTTGAAAAATCAATTGACTCCAGAAAGGGCATTGAACTGAACTTCGCAAGAATGCTGTCATCAAAACTCGCCCCCTCAACGACAAGCTGTTTGCCTTTATCGCTGTAAACTCCCGCTGAACTTTTGCCTCCAAGAAGCTGCTTTACCCATTTGGCAAAACGCTTTCTAAGATCATACTCTTTAGCATCGTATTTCCTGTCGACGACCTCCAGCTTTTCCTTGACATCCATGCCAACCTTTTTCTTGCGGCTGAAAAGCTTTGTTTTGATGACAATACCCTTCATTCCTGCAGGCACATGCATTGATGCATCTTTGACATCGCTTGATTTGTCACCAAAAATTGCCCTGAGCAGTTTTTCTTCAGGTGTCGGATCGCTCTCGCCTTTTGGCGTTATTTTTCCGACCAGAATATCCCGCTCCTTGACTTCGGCGCCAATGCGTACAATACCGTTCTCATCAAGGTTTCTGAGCGCCTCATCACTGACATTATAGATATCACGGGTAAACTGCTCTTCTCCTCGCTTCGTATCGCGGACATTAGCCTCAAATTCGTGAATATGGATCGACGTAAAAACATCGTCATAGACAAGCCGTTCACTGAGAATGATGGCATCTTCGAAGTTATATCCACGCCATGGCATGAAGGCGACCAGTACATTTTTTCCAAGAGCCAGCTCTCCATTATCGGTCGATGAGCTGTCGGCAAGTACCGAGCCCTTTTCAACACGCTGACCGATATGCACCAGAGGTTTCTGTGAAATACAGGTATCCTGGTTGGATCGCTTGAACTTGATCAACTTATAGGTTTTCAGCCCTTCATCAGGATCAAGCATCGAGAGGCGAACATCATTGTCGGTACCAAGATCGTAGCGTACCTGGATATATTCCGCCGTAACATCTTCGAGCACTCCAGCTCCTTCCGCAACAATAACCGAACGAGAATCCCTGGCCACCTTGGCTTCCATGCCAGTACCAACCACAGGAGCTTCGGAGGTCAGCAGCGGAACCGCCTGACGTTGCATGTTAGCACCCATAAGCGCTCGGTTACCGTCATCATGCTCAAGGAATGGAATCAGAGCAGCAGCAGCACTGACAATCTGTACGGGAGAAACGTCCATAAAATTGACATCCTCAGCCGCCACAACCGGATAGTCTCCCTTTGTTCTTGCCTGAACCGTCTCAACAGCAATTCTTTTATTCTCATCAAGGGGAACACTGACCGGTACCGTAATCTTGTTTTCCTCATCTTCAGCCGAAAGCATCAGAACGGTATCGGTAACCTGACCCTTATCGACCACACGGTATGGGGTCTGGATAAACCCTTTGTCGTTAATTTCCGCATAGACCGAGAGTGATGAGATCAGACCGATATTTGGTCCTTCCGGAGTTTCGATCGGGCAAAGCCTGCCATAGTGTGTATAGTGAACGTCACGAACCTCAAAACCTGCGCGTTCACGGGTAAGACCACCTGGTCCAAGGGCAGAAACCCTTCTTTTGTTCGTCATTTCAGCCAGAGGGTTGGTCTGGTCCATGAACTGGGAAAGCTGACTTGTCGCAAAGAAACTTGATACAACGCTCGATACCGTGCGTGCATTGATAAGATCTGCCGGAGCTATTTTATCCGAATCTCTGGAGTTGAGCTTTTCACGAACATTTTTTCCCATCCTTGCCAGACCGATCACAAACTGGGCCGCAAGTTGCTCACCGACCGAGCGCACCCGGCGGTTCGCCAGATGATCGACATCATCGACATCGGCAAGCCCGTTAACCAGTTTGATAAGGTAATAGATGACAGAAATAATATCATAGTGCGTAAGCACAAGAATATCCTCACCTGTCGGCTCATCGGAGAACGACTGTATGGTCTGGAGAATTTTCTCGTAAATAGTATCAGAAAGCTGTTTCAACTCAGGCTTTTCAGCAAGATAAGTGGTCAGGTCTTCAAACTCCTGGCCAAGCTTTTTGCGGATCCTGTAGCGGCCAACCTCACCGAGATCATATTTTTTCTGGTTGAAAAAGGTTCTCTCAAGAAAGCTTCTTGCCGCATCAATATCTGGTGCCTCATTGGCCCGCAACTCCTCATAGACAATCTCAAGCGCCTCTTCCTCTGTCGCAGAACTGTCGTTGAGAATGGTATTGATGATGATGGATTTGTCGACTCCCTTGTCACCACCGGCAAAAGTCTTCATCACCTTGACGCTTTTGTAGCCGGCAGCAAGAATCTGCTCAAAAATATCCTCTGTGATCGCCGTTCTCGCACTCACCACCTCACCGGTCTGCATGTCAACAATATCGGAAGCCAGATACTGGCCAACCAGTTGCTCCTTTTTGCCCGATTTCAGTGAAACCTCTTCAACAAGGTCAAAAAGACCAAGAATATCTTCATCTCTGGCAAAACCTATGGCACGCAGAAGCGCAGAGACCAGAAAATTTTTCTTCTGGTCGATATAGACAAAAATCTGGTTGTTGATATCGGTCTGAAACTCAATCCAGGAGCCTCTGGTCGGAACAATTTTAGCAGAATACATCTTCTTGCCGTTCGGATGAACAGCCTCACTGAAAACGACACCCGGCGAGCGGTGTAGCTGGGCTACCACAACCCGTTCAGCACCATTGACAATAAAGGTACCGCGGTTTGTCATGTAAGGAATCCTGCCAAGGTAAACCTCCTGCTGTATGGTCTCCTTCCAGTCTGCCTCATCAGCCTCGTCCTTGTAGGAGAGCTTGAGTTTGACTTTCAGGGAAACGTCATAGGTAAGCCCCCTTTCAATACAATCCTCAATGGTATACTTTGGTTTATCAAAGCTGTATGAAATATACTCAAGCAGATAGAGCCCCCGTGTATCGGTAATGGGAAATGCTCCGCGGAGCACCCTCTCAAGCCCCTGGTCCTTTCTTTTGGCAAGAGGTACGCTATCCTGTATAAAATTATGGAATGAATCTAACTGGACTTTTAACAGGTCGGGGGGCTCTATAATACTCTGGATTTTTGAAAAGTCAATACAGGGTGTTATTGTTGCATCAGCCACTTTCACATGCACCTCACTTTTATCAATTGCATGAATTACTTACAGATTAAGTCATCACAAATATCCACAGAAACTTAGCCGGGCGAAAGAAACGGGCGGCTAACCTTAA
Source organism: uncultured Chlorobiaceae bacterium (assembly GCA_903840935.1). Taxonomy (GTDB): domain Bacteria; phylum Bacteroidota; class Chlorobiia; order Chlorobiales; family Chlorobiaceae; genus Chlorobium. The sequence goes on along the minus strand of CAIMHT010000002.1, from coordinate 3,482 downwards.
TCGTATCATCACAGAAACTACCATTCACAACTGTTCTTATACAAACAGACAAAGCTCCGTCTCATATAGAAACGGAGCTTGCTGTAGTAATGACTTCTTTTCAAAGATCACTTCACCTCTACTGATGCACCTGCGTCCTTCAGTTCTTTGGCAATCTTTTCTGCTTCGTCCTTTGAAATGGCCTCTTTCACTGTCTTTGGAGCGCCATCGACAAGATCCTTTGCCTCTTTCAGACCAAGGCCAGTAATAGCACGAACAGCCTTGATCACGTTGATTTTGCTTTCGCCTGCGGCGTTCAATACAACGTCAAACTCAGTCTGCTCTTCCACCGCCACAACCTCAGCAGCAGCAGCAGCAACACCAGCAACTGCAACCGGTGCAGCGCTTACACCAAACTTCTCTTCCAGTGCCTTCACCAACTCTGAAGCTTCTGTAAGAGTTAATTTACCAATTTCCTCTACAAGTGTTTCAATAGACATTATTCCCCTCTCTTGTTTAATTTAAAATGTATAACAATTCTGTGAGTGCGTAATAGTTTTGTGTAATTTACTTCTTCTGCTTGGCAATCTGATCAAGAGCACAAACCAAGTTTCTCATAACCGCATTGACAACCATAGGAACAGAACTGACCACACCATTAATCAAACCGGCAGCGCGACCGATATTTTCTGTTTTGGTGAGCATCTCTGAAAGAAGTGCAAGTTTATCAGGGCCGAAAACCACGCCATCAATCGAAGCCATCTTGAACTTCAATGCTTCATTGGTTTTACTGAACTTCCTGATAACCTTCGCAGGGGCAACTGGATCATCAAACCCAAATGCTACCGCTGTGGTGCTCTTAAGACCTGGAGCAAGCTTGTCTGCGCCAGCCAAATCCTTCAGTGCCTGTTTAATAAGCGTGTTTTTGACAACACGGTAATCAACCCCGACCTTGCGGAACTCACGGCGAAGCTCTGACATTTTGGCAACGCTCAACCCCTGAAACTCAGTCAAATATATACCCTGTGACCTGTTGATCTTTTCAGCAACTTCCTGAACGATCGTCTCTTTTCTATCTCGCTTCATCGTATAAACCGTTTTTATTAGGCGACAAATTTTTCCATTTTAACCTTCACACTCGGAGACATCGTGCTCGAAAGCGCAATACCCTGCACATACTGACCCTTGGCTGCCGATGGCTTCAGACGAACAACCTCCTTAAGGAAGCTGGTAATATTGGCAACCAGTTGATCAGGCTGAAACGAAACCTTGCCGACAGGTGCATGAACATTTCCTGCTTTATCAACTCTGAACTCGATTTTACCGGCCTTGACCTCTTTGACCGCCTTGGCCACATCCATCGTCACTGTTCCTGACTTTGGATTAGGCATCAAACCGCGAGGTCCAAGAATCTTGGCAACCTTACCTAATTGACCCATGACATCAGGAGTTGCAATAATGACATCAACACCAGTCCAACCCTCCTGGATTTTTTCGATATACTCTTCAAAACCCACCAGGTCAGCCCCGGCAGCCCTTGCTTCTTCAGCCTTGGCCTCTTTGCAGACAACCAGCACAGAAACAGTTTTACCTGTACCATGAGGCAACATCACCGTCCCGCGAACAACCTGATCAGCATGTCGAGGATCAACACCAAGCTTTACGGCAATATCAACCGTCGCATCAAATTTAACCTCGGTAATCTCCCTTACCTTCCCGACAGCATCAACCAGATCGTACTCATGAAAGCGCTCGATCTTCGATGCGGCGTCCCTGTATTTTTTTCCAGCCATTATTTCCTCTTGTAAAAGTGGTTAAAAAAGCGGCTTCACAGCCTCCCACAGACCTAAACACAAAAAACTTTTTATTAATCCTGCACAACAATTCCCATACTTCTTGCCGTACCCATAATCATCTCTTCAGCTCCCCTGGCGTCGAAAGCATTAAGATCAGGCCTCTTCAGCTCAGCAATTTTACGAACCTGATCACGGGTAACGGTTCCAACCTTATTGCGGTTTGGCTCACCCGAACCTTTCTTCAGAGCAGCCTCTTTAAGAAGAAGCACTGCTGCCGGAGGGGTTTTGGTAATAAACGTGAATGACTTGTCAGAGTATACTGTAATCACTACAGGGATAATCATCCCTGCTTCAGATTGGGTTTTTGCATTGAACTGCTTGCAAAACTCCATGATATTGACACCCTTCTGTCCAAGTGCTGGACCGACAGGAGGAGCAGGGTTCGCTGCACCAGCAGGAATCTGAAGCTTGATAAAACCGAGTACCTTTTTTGCCATAAACTATCTCTATTCAGAAGCTTAAGTTACTTAAGCAACTATTATTGGGAAACTGACTTAACCTGTGAAAAATCAAGTTCTGTCGGCGTACTGCGACCGAAGAAACTTATCATAACCTTAACTTTCATTCTTTCGAGGCACACTTCATGAACAACACCAGTCAACGAACTGAACGGCCCATCGATCACCTTGACTGAATCGCCGATCTTGAATGGCGCTTCAAAAACGGAACGGTGTTCAATGGTGTTTTCCGGCTCAAGAATTTTCTCGACCTCTTCAGGTCTCAAAGGGGTAGGGACATCATCAACACCAAGAAAGCCCATAACGGAAGGGATATCAAGGATTAAATTCCTTGTCTGCTTGTCAAGTACCGCCTCGATAAGCACGTAGCCCGGAAAAGCGTTTTTCGTTAAACTTCTTTTCTTGCCATTCTTGACTTCAACAAAGCGCTCATAGGGAACATAAATCTGCAATATCTTGTCGCCAAGACCACAACGAAGAACATCAGCCTCAATGCCCTCTTTAACCTTGCGCTCATGGCCGGAATAAATCCTGAGTGCATACCAGCGTGCAACAGGGACACCCTGATCCTCAATATCCTTTTTTCTTGCGCTCATCAATTCAACCTTAACACTTTTGCTTACAATAACTTTCCCATAACGAAATTTATCACCCAGTCAACAACAAAGGTAAACAAGGCAAGAATACCCGAAACCGTCAGTACAACAATGGTCAAGTCCTTGATCTCCTCCTTACTCGGCCAGATAACCTTACGCATCTCACTGATGACATCACGATAATACTGACCAGCCTTGCCGATATATTTTGTCATGAATACAAGTGCAAAATAAACTACAGTGAAAATTCTTTCTGCGTGCACGTCAGGAGGGAATCGAACCCCCAACCTGCGGTTTTGGAGACCGCTGCTCTACCAATTAAGCTACTGACGTATACTGGCAATACCCCAAAACCCTGAGCTGATGATCGGATTCGAACCGATGACCTCTTCCTTACCAAGGAAGTGCTCTACCGACTGAGCTACATCAGCCTGACACGTATAAGAAAGGCAGTGGGTAGGGGAGGATTCGAACCTCCGAAGACAGAGTCGACAGATTTACAGTCTGTTGCGTTTAACCACTTCGCTACCTACCCATAACATTCAGAGCTGGTGATGGGACTCGAACCCGCAACCTGCTGATTACAAATCAGC
>CAIMHT010000001.1 GCA_903840935.1 uncultured Chlorobiaceae bacterium | reverse complement strand
TAGAGTGGTGCCTCTATATAAAGTGCAAGCCAATGTCAGATTTGAGAGAGTATACCATGATTTTGAGGCGGTCGGGCAGTTAGTCGCAGACTGCATTTTGCCAGAGGCCTCTGAAGGGTGCATGCGATTGCTGTCATCATTACTGGATTTTGTTATTTCTATTTTATTTGTATTAATGAGGGTAGACAACAATTAATTATAACGCCGGGTGATGCAACCGGACAGGAGGTCGAGATGATACAGTTCGGAGTTGGAGACAAGATTATCTATCACAAGCCGAAAAGCTCATTCCATCCAGGTCCGAGAGCGAAGCAGGTTTATCCTCTTGAGCATGGGGAGGCCTATCATTATGTGGTTGACAAGTTCTGGAAAGTTGATAAAGTCAATGATGATGGAACTCTTGATGTGGTTACCCGGACAGGTAAAAAAAACAAACTTCAGGCCAGTGACCCCAATATTACCAAAGCCCATCTGTTTCAGCACCTGCTTTATCGCAAGCGCTTTCTTTATCTGAACGAAGTGTTGTGACCGGCTTGGCCCTTGTGCCGGTCTGGAAAGCGTTTTGTGACCTGCAAAAAATATTTGTCTGTTTACTCTTGAGTTATCTGCAATAATCTGGCACCGTTAAGGGTCGCCCAACTTGACGTTGCCTGTTGGCCGGACGGAAGAGTGGTGAGGGGAGATAGCGTTGCATTGGTGAAATTGGCATCCATGATGTTTGCGCCTTTCATGTTTGCGCCCCTCAAATCTGCCCCGTCAAGATCAGCCTCAAAGAGTGAGGCCCCTTCAAGATTTGCTCCGCTCAGATTCGCATTGGTGAGTGTAGCCCGGTAAAGAAGTGCATTGGAGAGATTGCTCTTGCTGAGATCGGCGCCTTTGAGAAATGCACGGTCAAGGTTTGCGCCCTGAAGGTTTGCGCCCCGCATCCGTGCAGATTTCATATCCGCTTTTTGGAAATTGGCATTATGGAGATCAGCACCGGTCAGGTCGGCATTGTTGAGCGAGCTGTTTTCAAAACTCGATTTACCGGAAACCCTTTGTTCGGCTCTTCTGTCGGTTAGGTTTTTTCCGGTGCTTTTGCTTTCTGGTGTTGTCCTGTTTTCCTGTATCGAAGGTTTGGCTGGGAGCGGGATTTCATAGCTTATTGGTGCACTTTCGCTTTCCCGGACAAATTTTGCGTTGTGCAGAGCACTCCATTGAGATGTGGCTTTTTCACCTGATGGCAGGATGGTGTTGTTTGAGATTGTTGCCCCATCGAGAATTGCCTGTTGGATGAAGAGTGCCCCTTTCAGGTTGGCTCCGTTCAGGTTGGCGCCTGCAAGATTTGCTTCGAAAAGGGTGGTGTTGGCAAGGTTTGCTCCCGCAAAGTCGGCATTCTCAGCTACGGTCCATCGCATATTTGCATCCTGAAGGTTTGTACCTGTGAACTTTGCGCTTTTCATGAACGATCCTTGGAGATTTGCCTTGACAAGGCAGGCGCCCGAGAGGTCGCTCTTTTTGAGATCTGCCTTTTTGATCAGTGCCATCATAAGGTTTGCCCCTTTCAGATCCGCCATATCGAGCGTTGAGCCGCTGAGTTCCGCATTGATTAAAACCGTTTTGCTGAGGTCTGCTCCCGTCAGGCTGGCACCATCAAGTTCCGCCCCTTCGAGGTCGATTGTTTCTTCGGGCCTGGTATGACGCATGGAATTCCATGCTGAAACACTTTTTTTCAGAGTACTGAGAGCCTCCTGATTGTAAGCGGATGCCGTCTGGCAGGTTGAGAGTGCCAAACCAAGAAAGAGAGTGATCGCCTTGTGCTCAATCGGTTTCATGACGTCGTTGATGATTGTTGGTTTGCATGCTCTCTTCAGGTACCATTGCGCCAAAGAGTTGAAAAGTTATATCTTTTAAAATTTATGAAATTTCGCATCTATAAAGAAACTTAATTGCAATCATAAGTGGTTCATATAGTAATCTGTTATGAAACAATAAGTTGTTTTAATTTTTCCGGGGGTATATGATGGAGGGTAAACGATTCTACAGTGGCAAGGTTCTTGTGGCTGGCGCGACGGGCAGGACGGGGCAGTGGGTGGTGAAGCGTCTTCTGTATTATGGTGTGGCAGTCAGGGTTTTTTCGAGGGAGGGCGACAAGGCGTTTCGTCTTTTTGGAGAGCGTGTCGAAATTGTTGCTGGCAAGATACAAGAGACCGAGGATGTTGCCCGCGCAGTCAAGGGGTGTGATGCGGTTATCTCTGCGCTTGGTTCCAGCTCATACTCAGGAGAATCTTCGCCAGCCAGCGTCGACCGGGATGGTGTGAAGAGGCTTGTCGATGAGGCTGCCAAAGCGGGGGTGAAGCATTTCGGGCTTGTCAGCTCTCTTGGGGTTACACGGTGGTACCATCCGTTGAATCTTTTTGCTGGTGTGCTGCTGAAAAAATGGGAAGCTGAAGAGCATCTGAGGAAGGTGTTTTCATTGCCGGGGTGCTCTTATACCATAGCCCGGCCTGGCGGGTTGAAGGATGGGGAACCTTTGCGACACAAGCTCCATGTTGATACCGGCGACAGGTTGTGGAACGGGTGGAGCAACCGCTCGGATGTTGCCGAGCTCCTTGTACTCTCACTCTGGGCTGAAAAGGCCAAAAACAAAACGTTCGAAGTGGTCAACGGTATTGAGCAAGAGCAGTCGGATCTCGCTCAATACTATGATCTGCTTCCAGAGTAGCCAGGTTTATTGGTCTCAGTTTATGGTGTCAGCGACCATGGTTACAGATTCTCGATGGCATGGATCAGTTCCTGGCCGCTGAATGGTTTTTTGAGTGTGGTATTTGCCCCAAGAGCATCGGCTATGACGAGATAGTTTTCAGGGCTCACTTTTCCACCGCCTGAGATTGCAATGATTTTTATTGCCGGATACTGTTGCCGCACTTCGATAATCGTTTCAATTCCCTCCTTTTCGGGCATGATGAGGTCGGTGATCATAACGGAAACGTCGCGGTGCTCCTGCAAAAGCTGGAGGCCGATTCTACCGTTATCAGCCTCTATAACGCTGTATTTTTTTCTTTGCAGCGTTATGCTGATAAATTTTCTTACGGCTGCATCATCGTCGATAACAAGAATTTTCATAAGGGTTCGGTTGCTGGGGTTCCGAAAATTACTTCATTGATTGCTGTGGCTATTTGTGTCATGGTAACCGGTTTTTTCAGGAATTGGCAGATTCCATAATCGTTGGAAGAAGAGATGTGCTCAATATCCTTTTCGTAGCCTGTCATCATGAGTACTGGAAGGTGCGGTTTTGTTTTATGCAACTCTTCGGCAAGCTCAATGCCGGTCATTTCAGGCATGGTCAGGTCGGTGATGAGCAGGTCGAACTGTTCCGGGTTCTTTCGGAACAGTTCAAGAGCCTGAAGGGGTGATCTCACGGACTTAATTTTGAAACCGAGTTTGGTAATCATTATCGTCATCATCCTGAGAACCCGCAGCTCGTCATCAACAAAAAGAATATTGCCATATCCTTTTATACATTTTTCCGTTAAAGGCACTGTCTCGGCTTGCTTGCTTGCTATCGGAAGGTAGACATTGAAGGTGGTACCTTTTTCCGGACGACTCTCAATAGCAATTTCACCACCAAAGCTTGTGACAATACCGTGGACAACTGAAAGACCGAGCCCGCTTCCTTTTTCGACGGATTTGGTTGTAAAGAATGGCTCGAAGATACGCTCTATGGTGCTCTCATCCATTCCTTTTCCTGTATCGGAAATACTGAGCTTCGCATATCTCTTTGCATGAAGGTTCGGGAGCAGTTTTTTCAGGCTGCTGTTGGCAATGATCTCTTTGAGTTGAATGGTCAGCAGGCCGCCTGACTCTTCCATCGCATGGAATGCATTGGTGCTCAGATTAATAACGACCTGATGGATTTGCGAGGAATCGGCAAGTATCGTGCCGCAGGAGCGGTCGATACGCTTTTCAATGGTGATTGTCGACGGGATTGATGGGCGGAGAAGTTTCAGTGCTTCGTCGATAATGTCATGAATACTTACAATTTCCAGAGTATTTTCCTGCCCCTTGCTGAAGGTGAGGATTTGTGCAACCAGATTTTTTGCGCGTTCAGCGGCTTTGAAAATTTCGCTGAAATATTCTTGCTGTAACTCATCAGTAAACGGGCTGAGCACTCCCATTTCAGCATAGCCAAGGATGGGTGTCAGAATATTGTTGAAATCATGCGCAATACCGCCTGCAAGTGTGCCGATGGTTTCAAGACGCTGTGTTCTGCGGAGATTTGATTCGAGTATCTGGTGTTCTTTTTGCGCCATGATGCGCTCCGTGACATCAAAAAGAATACCATCGATCCCGTTGAATTTGCCTTCTGGTGAAAAAACGGAGGTTTTTCGGTCTTCAAGCCACTTGACAGAACCGTTTTTCGTGATGATGCGGTAAAGAAAGGTTTGGGATGTCCTGGCCGATCTCATATTCAGGTTTGACGCGAAAACCGCACCCAGTTCTTCCGGATGGATTATGTTTCCGGTTTCAAACAGTTCATGCGCAAACTCCTCATTGGTATACCCGGTCAGAAAATTATTGATGACCGAGAGTATTGTGGTTTCGCCCTCTTCATTGGTTTGATAGACTGCTCCCGGAATGTTGTTGATCAGGGTTTGGAATTCCTCGATTATCCTTTTTTGCACTTCAGTGCTTCTTAAGGCCTCTTCCGTTTTTTTCAGTTCAGTAAGGTCGACGACGAGGCCGCGCATTCCCTTGACCAGACCGTCCTCAATGATTGGCAGACTGTAGACATGGCAAGGGAAGGTACTCCCATCTTTTCTGAGGGCAGTATACATCTCGGAAACATGTGCACCTTTCTTTATCGCATCAAAATGGCGCATTGCTTTTCCAGCATCCTCTGGAATACAGAAATTAATGGCGTAGACTTTTTTGTCGGTGCTATCGGGGGTGTAGCCGAAAACGTCGAAGCTTTTGGCGTTGGAATAGCTCAAAGCGCCCTTTTCATCGGTCTCAAAGAGGGTGAGTGGCAGCAGTTCGGTCAACTCCCGGAACCGTTTTTCGCTCTCCCGCAAGGTTTTTTCCGACATGATCCGTTCCGAAAAATCGCGGCTGATTCCGAACAGTACCGGTTTATTGTTCCAGATACCTTTCGTTATTTTTGTTTCGACGGGTATGAGGTTTCCGGAACTGGTTTTTAGCGGGACAAGACAGGATTTCCGGTTTCCATAAATCATCCCTTCAATATTATCTTTTGCTGTATCCCACTGCTCTTCGGGGTGAAAATCAAGCACATGTTTTTGGAGAACAGTTTCTGCCGTGTAGCCCAGCTTTTTTCCGACAGCGGCATTCGCGTGAATGATATTGCCCTCCATATTGACAATAAAGAGTAAATCTTCAATGGTGTCGAAGAGCGATTCAAGGTTGTTTTTTGCTTCAGCAATAGCCTCTTCCTGACGAGCCTGCATGATGGCTGCGCCGATATGTGAGGTAATGGTTTCAAGTCCTTTGCGGGAAAATTCCGGTATCTGGTTCAGCGTGTGCGAAGCGACATTGAGGCTGGCAATAACCTCTCCTCGGAAGGTTATCGGGAGAATGGCAATGGCTCGTAAATGTTCGGTCTGGATTGTGCGGCTTTTATTCAGTCCGAGTTCGTTATACTTGTGGTATATAGGCTTTCCCTTCAGAATCAGCCGGGCATTTTCGGAGTCGAAACTGTATGATTCCGAATGGTTGATGAACGATTGCGGTAACCCGGTATGAGTGGTAAGGTTGATGGTCTCATCGTTGCGGTTGACCAGATAAATGCCTCCGCAATCAAGCCCTGATGCCTGAATGGCGCCATGAAGGCAGATATGCAGGGTCTCCTCGATAGAAGATGAGCTGCTGAGTTTAATGGCAAGATCAAGTTCTGCCTGGATCATGTGCTCAACGGTCTTGCGCTGGAGTGCATTGGCAATGATGCCCCCGGCAAGCTTCAGGATGGAAACAGTTTCAGGCTGCCACACTTTTTCCTCTTTTACGGCATCAAAACCGATATGGCCGAAGGGGAGTGATTCGGCGACAAGTGGAATGACAATCAGTGACTTGATCCCTTGTGATTCAAGGATCTCTTTTTCAGCCGAAGCCTCTCTCTCCATATCAGCGATCCGGGGAAGATGAATGATCTGGTTGTTTCTGATCTGCTCCATCCACCAGGGCAAGTTGCTCGTTTCAATTTTTTTCAGTGCATCGATTGCCGGGTCAATGCCTTCTGCACACCATTCATGGGTGTTGTCCATCAGTCGGAGATGATCAAGGAACTGGAAAACGTAGCTCCGGTCGGCCTTCACATATTCACCGATGAGCTTGAGCGTGCCAGAAATCATCTCATCAATATGGTCGAAGGGGAGGTTGATGAACTGATTTGAGAGGGTTGTGACGAGAAGCTTGAATACAAGACTGTCGGCGATCGCCTCTTCCGTTTTTTTTCGTGCGGTGATATCCTGATGGGAGCCGACCATGCGGAGCGCCGTGCCATCAGTGTCTCGCTCGAAGACCTTTCCCCGGTCAAGCAGCCAGACCCAGTGGCCAAGTTTGTGGCGCAACCGGAGCTCCATTTCATAAACCGTGCTTTTTCCGGAAAAGTGCTCTTCAAGTCGTTGGTTTGAGAGGGCCAGATCATCCGGATGGCAGAGCGTTATCCAGGTGTTGATCGTGATGGGTTGCAGCTCATCAAGGCTGTAGCCGACGAAAGAGGCCCACTTGGCATTGATGATCAGCTCACCTGTCTTGATATTCCAATCCCAGTATCCGGCCTCGGTTCCTTCCAAAGCCATGTTGAGCGTTTGATTCTGTGCTTCAAGGGCGTAAAGCTTTTTTTTGAGAGCAACATTTTCTGTAAACAGTTGCTCTTGCTCAATTAATTCCGGGCTCTGTTGTCGCATGATCCGTTCTCGGTTTAGCCTCTCAGGAGCAGGAGGTCTTCTTTTTAGGGTTTATTCGTTCTTATGTTGAAGAGTGAATTTGCATAATGCCATGGCAAACTTTCCGATGACAAGCATCATGCAAATTTCGGGCTGAAGTTGGATCGTTGTTCGATTGGTTCTTCTTCATTATTATTGAAGATAGGTGTTTTTCTCATAAATTTATTTTCCATTTTCAAGCTTTTTTTTGAAGAAGCTCATATCGACGCCTGTGGTTACCGCGATATTTACCAGGACAGAGACGGTGATGTACCATGTCCATGCGAGTCCCAGAAATTTAAGCAGAAAGACGATGCCCATGCTTGCAACAAGTCCGATGCCGAGACTTGCCGGATGAAATGCCCGCTTGCTTTTGGAGAGAAGAAAAAGTCCCAGCAGGCCTCCGTAGGTGAAGGATGCTATTTCAAGTCCGACCATGATAATTGCCTTGTCCCCTGCATCAAACATCAGGGCAATGATGATAAGCAGGATAGCCCAGAGGAGACTGATCATTCTTGACGAGCCAAGAGAGCTCTTTCCACCCAGAAGATCGTTCACTGTTGAGGATGCGAGGGCGTTGATTGCTGAACTGTGTGTCGACATGGCTGCTGACAGAACGCCGGCGATCAGCAACCCTTTCAATCCGGTCGGAAGATAGTGAACAATAAAAAAGGCAAATTCACGGTCTTTTTCCATCGCAGCGCCATGCATGAACAGCGAGAGCAGAGAGCCCACGAGAAGAAAAACCGAAAACTGGAAGAAAACAAAAATACCGCTTCCTATCATGGCTTTTTTTGCTGCTCCCAGATTCTTGCAGCCAAGTACGCGTTGTACCATCATGTGATCGACTCCGTGCGACGAGAGTGAAAGCAGGACGCCTCCGATAAATGCGCTGAAAAAGGCGAACGGGTTGGTTAAAATATTCGGATCTGGATTGATGATCTTGAGTTTGCCGGCATTTGCAAGCGAGGCCACAATCTCGGGGATGCCCATGTTGATATTATGCAGCAGGAACAGTATGGAAAGAATGCCTCCCAGCAGGTAGAGGGCGAACTGGAAGCTTTCAAGCCAGACCACGGCTTTGATGCCGCCTGAGAGGGTGTAGACCAGCGTGACCATACCAATGATCATGACGGACAGCGGGAGTGACCAGCCAGTGACCACCTGCACAATAACACCGGCTGCGAGAAATCTGATGGCATCGCCAAGGGTTCGGGTAACAAGAAATATCACCGCAGCAAGTTTCTGCATGGCGGGGCCGAAACGGATGCCGATGATTTCATAGATAGAGCTGACGCCATGTTTGAAATACATCGGCAAGAGCACAAAACTGACCAGTATCCTGCCGATGATATAGCCCATGGCAAGTTGCAGGAAGTTCCAGTCACCGCGGAAAGCAAGACCGGGAACGCTGACGAAGGTGAGTACCGAGGTCTCTGAAGCGACAATGGAGAGCATGGAGACTATCCAGGGCAGGGTATGGCTGCCAATAAAATAATCTTTGGTACTTTTGTTGCTTTTGCCATGCCAGAGACCGAAGAGGGTATTGCCGGCCAGAAACAGAATGATAATGGCAAGATCGATAGTCTGCATGAGCTTATTGAGGGAGGTTAAAAAATGGTATTGCGATATCCTTTGATTCGTTGTGTCAGCTTGATTTTTGGACTCTGTTATGCATAGAGGTGAAAATCATGCTTGTGTCTCAGAAATTCAGCTTCGTCACCTTTCCATGACTCGAGGAGGCGGCGGGTATCACAGCCATCCAGTATGGATCTGCGGATGCCGGAATTTCCAGCAAGAAGGTCGAACGCAGGTATGGTATCATTGAATTCGTAAACGCCGTTCAAAAACTGCAATTCTTCAGGATAGAGTTCATGGAGCGCAGCAGTCATGGCTACTCCTGTGGCGAAGGAGCGAAAGCGGGAGTGGTCGGTTACCTGAAGCCAGATACCGCCGATAACTTCCCCAAAGAATTTGTGAAATGTCGGCTTGAACCATACCGGGCGAAAGAGAATACCTTCGAGGCCGTATTCGCGGCAGCGGCGGGCAAGGTCGTCAGGTTTTATGAAGGGAGCGCCGGAAAGTTGGAAGGGGGTTGTTGTTCCTCTTCCTTCGGAAGCGTTTATTCCTTCAAACAGGCACATACCGGGATACACTTCAGCCGTGGCAAAAGTCGGCATGTTCGGTGAGGGAGGAATCCAGGGCAGGCCTGTTTCAGGGAAAAGCATGGAGCGTTGCCATCCCTCCATCTTGATGATGCTGAGATGGAGATCAAGTTTTTTGAAGTCGCGGTAGAGGAGGGCCAACTCGCCAGCCGTCAAACCATGTCGTACCGGTACCGGAAAAATTCCGACAAATGAGCGGAATGCAGTGTCGAGCATTGGCCCCTCAACGATTGTGCCTCCCAGGGGATTCGGACGGTCGAGCACCATGATTTCAAGCTCCCTGCCGGCTACGGCTTCCATGAACAGCGCAAGAGTGTTGATATAGGTGTAATAACGGGAGCCGACATCCTGAATATCGAAGAGGATAAGGTCGAGATTGTCGAGCAGTGCCTTGTCGGGAAGGAGTGACTCCGCAGAATCGCCGTAAAGACTTACAATTTCACAGCCCAATTCTGGCTGGTAGTTCACGGCAATCTGATCCTGCTCGGTTGCGAAGAGTCCGTGTTCAGGAGAAAAAATCATTTTGACCTCAATACCCCTCTCTTTGAGTGCGTTCCATGAGTAGTTCATCTCAGGGGTTACGGAGCTCTGATTGACGATCAGTCCGATCTTCCTTTTTTGAAAATACGGGCTCTTTTTGAGCAGGATATCCAGTCCTGTTGCGATCATCTCTGTTTCCTTTTTTGTTTCGGTTCTTCCATGATGGTGATCGTGTCGGTGTCGATAATGGCATTGACAATAGTGCTGCCGGGTTTGATGGTTGCTCCCGGCAGGATGACTGAATTTATTATGGTACATCCCGCTCCGATGGAGCATCCCGCTCCGATGACGGAACGGGAGAGCGTGGCGTCAGGGCTGATGCATGCATCAGGAGAGAGCGAATGCGGAGAGAAGCCAAATGCGAGATGCATTGGTTTTGCAAGGGCATTCATCCTGGAGTTTGGATTGATATTTGCAAACCAGTAGTTTTGCATGGTTCCAATGTCCATCCATAGGCCGTCATGCTGGAAAAAGCTTAAGCCTCCGTTATCAATAAGTCCTGTAAAGCCGGTGTCGACAATTCCTGAAAATTCAGCTTTCATAAAACGGAATATTTTTGGACTCAGAATTGCAGCTCCAGTATAGATAAATGAGGAGAGAAGACCGGTGTTTCGCAGGTTTCTGAAGTCTTTTACCAAACCATTTTCAACACCCACATACCCTATGGTGGCAGCTTCCGGTGTATTAAAAAGCACAAGTGTACCTCCGCATCCTGAGGCCAGATGCTGCTGCACGAGTGCATTAAAATCAATATCGGTAATAATATCGCTGTTGACCAGAATAAAGTCATCATCACCGAGAAGGGTCTCACATTTTTTCAGCCCCCCCCCCGTGCCGAGAATAACTGGCTCTTCTGAAAAAGTGATATTCAGTCCGGAAAGCTCCCTTGATTCGATACTTCGCCTGATGGCATTGCCGTGATGATGGATATTGCAGATAATCTCTCGTATTCCAGCCTGTTTCAACAGAAAAAAGGTATAGAAGAGGCTCGGAATATTGAGAACAGGAATCAGAGGTTTTGGAGTATGATCGGTCAGGGGAGCCAGACGGGTTCCAAGACCTGCGGCAAGGACAAATGCTTTCATTGCCCGGTCCCTTCAAGAAGTGTTTGCAGGAGCTTTCCTGCTCTTTTCAGTTCGACTCTTGCGTCAATGTAATCGGGCAGATAGGCTAATGTCGGCGCAATCGAGTGCTCGAAGTTGTGGTTTTTTGCTATTCTCGTCTGGTAACAAAAGGTACCTATCGCCTTGATGTTGCGCTGAAAGGCCATGATATCGAAATAAAAGAGGTATTCGTCGAAGCTCATGCCGGTCAGTTCGTTGCTGGAGAGTGCGTGGTAGTGGTGTGCTTTCAGTTCATCGGTCAGCGACGAATCAAGCTGGACATAGGAATCTTTTATCAGGGAGACTGCGTCGTATTGTGGCAGACCCATGCGTGCATCCTGAAAGTCAATAATTACAGGCTTGTTATGATGAATAAGGATATTGCGGCTGTGAAAATCGCGATGGTTAAGCACAAAGTGCTGTGGCTTGACAAGGAGTTCTGCAATAGTTTCAAACTCATATCGCAGTATCGAGATCAATTCCTTGTCAAACGATGGTGCAAAGTAGTCAAGCAGGCCATATTGGATAAAGAAATCAAATTCAAACATGAGTTTTTCCTTGTCAAAACTGATGCTGAAGGGGATCTGGTCGTTGTGCCCCCTTATTGCCTGAAGTTGTACAAGAATATCGATAATCTCCCTGTATCGGTCAGGAAGAGTCTGCTCTCTTGATGAGTTGAAGATGTTCTGCAAAAGCAGATCTCCGCAATCTTCAAGAAGCAGGAGGTTTTTTTCGGCATCAATGGCCATGATTGCCGGAACAGGAAGAGCGTGCCGGGACAAGAGTGTGTGCACAAGCAGAAAGGGATAGGTGTCGGCCGATGAGGTGTTTAATGCCTGATCATAACAGGCGACAGCCGAGTCGTTCGTTCCTGTAACCCTGAAATACTGACGGCTTGAAGCATCGCCCTGAATTTTTGTAATAGAAAGTGGCTTGCTGCAACAGTTGCTGAAGAGAGCCGCGATATTTTTCTGGATGGTCATACGGCAACTTCGAAAAATCTTTTGCGGAAAACAAAAAAAGCACCCAGTACCGAAGGTACAAGGTGCTCTTTTTGCAAAATATAATGCTTACTTCTTGGGAGCAAAAGCGGCAGAAACGCTCTGCAACACCTGATTCAGTGCGCCAATAATGTTGGTGGCAAGATCGGTAGCTGTTTTGCCAAGAGGCTCAATCAGCCCTGCGGCTGTCTTGATTCCACCGGTCAGTAAGTCAATCTGCTGCTGAGCGAGTTTCCCAAGTGTCTCCAATAGGTTGGTGACTGCCCCTGATACGTCATTGCTTGTTCCGTTTGACATGGCTGTTCTTGTTTTGGGTTATTAAAAAAGAGTCTTGTTGATAAATTATATTCCACTATTTTTCAGTGTATAATTTCTATTAATTTAAGACATTTACCATTGCAGAGCAAATAGAAAAAAGGTCTGCAGATCGGGGCGTGGCTGAGCTGTTGCTGTGCTGGTTAAAAGGAGTTGGCGACGCATTGGTCTGCAAAAAAACTTATATATTGGGCTTGTAGGGATAGCGTTCGCTTTAACGCCGTTGTTATTTTTTCTGATTCAGGTGATTGTGTATTTTTTTTTATCAATCTCCACTGTAGCTCAATACGAAAAAAATCAAGAACAGAGATGAAGGGTTGAGTTGCTGTACCGTTTAAATTATAAAAATATGAAAGCCATAATTTTATACGATAGCAGATCGTCAAATGGTTCTACTGAGGCGGTCATCGATGCCATCGGGCTCGGGTTGGTGGAAGCAGGTTTTTATGTGGAAAAAGCAAAATGCAGGGCGACGGCGGACTACAGTTTTGTCAAGGATTTTGATCTTGTTATTCTTGGCGCGCCGGTTTACTATTTTGTTGTTGCTTCGCAGCTTTTGGGGGCTTTGATCCATGGAAACCTGAAAAAAAATCTAAAAAGAAAAAAGATTGCTCTTTTCCTGACCTGCGGAAGCTCCCAGTCAACTGCCGCAGTGCTTTATCTGCCGCAGTTGAAAATTCACTTGATCCGCAATAAAATTCTGGCTGAAAAAATTTTTCAGCCAGATGTTCTTTCCGATGGTGATGTTCTTGAGCTGTTTGTCGAAGATGTTCTTCATCAGTACAATAAAAGCCTGAAATCCAGAGCGTTGTCAGCGAAATGGACCAACGAGGCCCAGGAATGGTTTCAGTCCATGCCATCTTTTATGCAGGGTAAGTTCAGGACGATGGCTGAAGAGTATGCCGAGGATATGGGATATAAGGAGATTACCCTTGCAGTGCTTGAAGAGGCGCGCGATACCCTTGGCGGCACATAGTGGTGAACCAACCGCGACAATAATGCCGAATGACAAGGATTGTTTTGAGATTTTTTCTCATTTTGCACTTTTATTGGCCGAGTGTTTTCCTATAAATTTGTTCAGGAGAATGACTATCGTAATGCCCGAGAAGAAAAAGAGTACAGGGGCGAAGAGGGAGGTGTAGCGTGTGAGTTCTTGCATGGCTGTTCGTCTTGATGGTTTATGGATATTTATTTTCTGATGTTGTGATTGCGTTCAAAGGTCTCAAGCTGTTCGGCGATGTTTTTTCTGAACGCAAGGCTTGTGATGAGATTAAGAAATTTATAGGGATTTTTTCTTACCCTGTTTGCAATATTTTTCCATGAATAGGCCTTGTAGTAACTCGACAGGAATTTGTGCTGAAAAGCAACAGCATCATATTTTTCGCAGTGGATGACAAGATTGGATGCGTTGTATTTTTCCCAGTCATAGTCGGTGATCAGCCCTTTTTTTGTGTACTCCTGGTACATTTTTGTTCCTGGATAGGGGGTGATGATCTGAAATATTGGCATGAAGACGTTGTTTTTGCTGACAAACTGTACCAGATCATCCATGTCTTCAAAACTGTCAAGATCCGGGTTTATCAGGAAATTCCCCTGTATGTTCAGGCCCGCTCTCCGGCACTCATCAATAACCCTTTTGAATGTATCGGCAGAATTGACGTGGCCTTTATTGTAAGCCTCAAGGGAACTTTGTTTTATGGACTCGAATCCAACCAGCACCATGAGGCATCCTGAGTCGACCAGTCGTCTGACCGTCTCATGGTCTTCAAGGAAATTCATGCTGAAGAACACACTGTAATTGATGTCGCATCCTTTCAGGAGTTCAAGTGCCTCCCAGAGTTTTTTCTTGTTGATGCCAAGGTTTTCGTCGCAAAGCATGAACCATGGTTTTGATGCCCGTCGTGTTTTTTTGAAAAACACCTCTTTCGCGGTTTCAATCTGTTTTTTCAGCTCTTCAGTATCCTGTGTTCGATAGAGTTTTCCTGTGAAATTCGGCGTGACACAAAATGAGCACTCAAAGGGGCACCCGCGAGTGACATAGATCGGTATTGATTTTGTTCCGTCAATTTTTCCCCGCTTTGAAGATTTTGCAATCCTGACATAATCAAGAGGGGCTATTTTCGTTACCGGAGGAAAATCAGGAGCGTTGTAGAGTGGTTTCAGGCGATTGGCGGAGGCATCTTCCAGAACGGTACTCCAGAGGTTTTCGGCCTCTCCGCAGACAATGCTGTCGGCATGGGCCTTTGCTTCATCCGGGTTAAAGGAGACATGCAGACCGCCGAGTATGACTTTTTTGCCCTGTTGGCGAAAGCGGTCGGCAATTTCGTATGCTCTCGATGCATCGATGGTTCGTGACGTTATACCGACAAGGTCATACTCTCCGTCATAGTCTATTTGGTCGTTGAAGTGTTCATCAGCAATTTCGATATCATACTCTTTCGGTGTTATGCTTACAAGAACACCGATTGCCATATTGAACAACGGCTGCTGGTTGCTTTTCGAGTCTTTTTTACCCTTGGGTGCAATCAAAAGCAGCTTAAAGGTCTTCCTGTGTTGAAGAGCAGTTTGTCCCATGATCAAGTTTGTCGTTAAACCAAAGGCAGGTTTCAATGAGCAGGGGCTTACTGCTCATGACTTTTTCGATGAGTTGCCGTTTGCTGGTGGTATGCAATCTGTCGGTGAAATTACAAATTTCTGTCTGCTTTAAAAGCTTTTTCATGACGGGTGAACTCTTGGAGCTTCTCTTTTTTTTTTGGTTACATTATAACAGGTTCAGAATGAAAGATGGAGAGCGTTGGGAGTTTAAGCTGTTTTGACGGAAAAGGAAGAAGGTGTAAATTTATCTTTTATTGGCAACGGTTCTTTTAACTGGTATTTCCTGCTTATGGGACTCGAACAGGTACGTCAGACGCATCCGCTCGTTTATAAGCACTTCAGCAGGCTCGATGATGGTCAAAAACATCTTGAGCAAATCCTTGAAATAGATCGCTATTGGGATCAGGTCAAAAGTGGCGTTTGTCATGACGTGGTTTTTGATGGTGAGATGATGCCGAAAGGTGTTGTGATCAGCGGAGAGTATGATATTGTTTATGCAGGGGGAGCACTGGCTCTTTTTCATGCTGCGATTATGGTTGAAAAATATCAGCGATCGGTTTTTGTTTTTGACAGAAATGTTCCCGGAAAGTCAACACGTGACTGGAATATATCGAGGAGTGAGCTGAAAAATCTGGAGGAGACGGGGGTTTTTTCACCAGAAGAGATAGAGCGTAGTATCGTCTGCCGTTATAAAACCGGCTGGGCCGAGTTTTTCGTTGAGAATAGCCGAAAAAAAAGACTCTATCTTAATAACGTGCTTGATTGTGCGGTTGATGCCGATAAACTGCTGAATCTTGCGAAACAGAAAATTCTTGCTGTTGCCGGCAATCAGGTTTTAAGTTGCCTTACCTTTAAACGGTGCTTTCAGTTTCCATGCTATGTTGTTGTTGAAGTTGAAAATCGCGAGCATGAAAAATACTACTATAAAGCACGACTTCTGGCCGATGCCATGGGCGTCGCATCTCCTGTTGCCAGGCAGTTGAATCATGGACGCCCTCAGACTCATGTATGCCCGACGGTTGGTACTCTTGCCTCCGGTCTTGAGGGGGTCGATGAAGAGATTGGAGAAATACTTGTCAGCATTGAACCGGCAGATCACAGTTCCGGAAATGGCCGTCAGTTAATCTGGGAGGGGTTTCCTGCCGGAAAAAAGCAGTATACGACCTACCTCTTTTTTTATGACTCTCTTGATTCGGGTAACGACAAGAGTCTTCTCGGGCTGTTTGAGACTTATTTCACGAAACTTCCCTCATATAAAAATCCGGGAGCTGATTTTGTGATTCACCGGCCGGTTTTTGGCATTATCCCGGCATATTTCCATGATGGTTTTACCCTGGTTCGTGAAGTTGCCGCTGACAATATTTTGATGATCGGCGATGCAGCCGCTCTTGGTTCACCGTTGACTTTTTGTGGCTTTGGCTCTTTTGTTCGTAACATCAAGTCATTGACTACCGGTCTGGAACATGTTTTGCGAAGTGGACAACTGGAGAAAGGGAGTCTTGAGCGGGTGAGCGCCTATGAGCCCAATGTGGCCACCATGGCAAACCTCATGAAGTATATGTGCTACTGTAAAGAGACCGATAGCCGTAACTTTGTCAATGAAATGATGAATGAAGTCATGATAGTGCTCGATCGTCTTCCGCCCCGTTATCGTGAATCACTGTTCCGCGATACAATGGATCTTGCCGATCTCTTTGTTGTCGGTGTTCATGTTGCCTGCGGTTATCCTGGAATTTTAAGGGCGACGGTCAGCAAGCTTGGTTTGCATGGATCGATTGGTATGATGAAGAATATGATTGGCTGGGCCCTCTCGCTGAAATCTATAAAAAGAAGATATTTTTTAACCCATAAATGAAGAATGATCATGGCAAAAGATGAAAAAAAAGGTGGATTTTTTTCCAGGTTCAAAAAAAGTGAATCGCCATCTCAAGAAGAGTCAGGCATTAAAGCGGTGACACCTTCGCAATCCCAGGCGCAAAACCGCAGTGTTGCCGCGACATCTGGAAGCAGGAGCGCCATGTTGAGTGTCGCACCGCCTAAAGCAGAGCCTGTTGCGCAGTCTGTCGAGGAGCCAGCAGAACCTCTTATTGATACCGTTGAAGCCTTCAATGTCTATTGCAGCTCTCTGGTTGATATTGGTACTTCGCAGTTGAAAGTTGTTGAGATGCTGCTCGGTATGCTTTCCAATTCGCTCAATAAAATTATTGATGGTTCTACAACTAAAGAGTAGATCGTCTGCTTCGGGGGGGGGGCGAGAAGGCATTAATGGAGTACATGACTTGCTTGTTAATACTGTAAACAAGATTTTTTATGTCTGATCATCAACAGCACCTTTTACCGGAAGGAGTTGTCAAGCCAGCAGCAACAATTGTCAGCGGAGCATTTCTTCTCTCACCGTTTGGTATTCCGTTCTTTGTTCGCGGAGTGCCACGGATATTGCTTGCTGGCCTTGGTGGTTTTCTGGCAGGAAAAGTGGTGGACAAGGTTGCTGGCAAGTTTGCTGAAAATTTGGGACAAGTTATGCAGCAAAGGGCGGAGGCGAATGATTCAGGAACTCTCAATCCGTGATGAGCGTTTGAAGGTTTCATGACTCTTTTCTGGATTTCGTGTCCTCAATTTTTTTCGTAAATCAATGGAAGTTGTTGGTAAAAGTAAAGCGCATGTCGTTCTTGACTCTTGTTTTCATGAATCGATTCTCTATTTTTCGGACCATGAGAAGCTGCTGAAGTGTAATCCTTATTGCAGTAATGTCAAGCATTTAGTCGATCTTGGTATTTTTCAGTGGATTTTTCAGGTGGACGATCCCCGAAACAATCCTATTACTGCGGTGTTTTTTGTCCGCCAACTTGAGGAGGCTTTTTCGTTTGATGACAGTTATGGCCAGCAGTTGGCTGCCAGGGTGAAAAACAGGTCACACCTCAATGGCCATGGAAAGCGGATTCGCTGGGAAGCGGTTCATGATTATCCCGCATTTGAAGCTACCGCTCCGCACACGTTCATAGGGCAGGCAAGTTCTGAAATTTGCCTGCTGCATCAGCATGATGGCCGGACATCGGTCTATTTTGATACCAATATTGTTCTTGATTTTGATCTCTCTTTTCCCCTGAACCTTATGCCGGAGGGTATACTCCGCTTCATGACCGAAGCGGTCATGTCGCAGATCATGCAGCAGGCCACAGAAAGTATGCTCTGTCAGGTTCAGTCTGATATCTGCTGTACGGCGGCTGAACTTGTTGTAGAGGGTGGAAAAAAATAGTGCAGGGATTGCCTGTTATAATGGTCTAAAGAAATCAGTAAAACCGTAAAGGATTCAAATCGCATGATTGTTGAACAGTTTCGTACCGGCGGCGACAGGAACTTCGGTTACCTCGTCGCCGATGAACTTTCCCGGGACGCTCTGATTATTGACGCCTCTTTCAATCCTGACAAGATTGTCCGTTTTGCTGTTGAACGGGGTTTTGTGATCCGTTATATATTTTCAACCCATGGCCATGACGATCACACCAATGGCAATGAAGCTGTCAGGCTGATGACCGCCCTTTCCCCCCTGCTTTATGGTGATACCTGTCCCCGGACTGGCATTACTGTCGAAGATGGTGCGCGTTTTCCTCTTGGCTCTCTTGAGGCTCGTATTCTCTATACGCCTGGGCATACAAGGGATTCTATCTGCATTCATGTCGGCGATGCTCTTTTTACCGGCGACACTCTTTTTACGGGAAAGGTGGGGGGAACCGGCAGTGAAGAGCAGGCGCTTGATGAATACCTCTCGCTGCACAAACTCATGTTGCTTCATGGAGAGACAAGGCTTTATCCAGGGCACGATTACGGCGTGTCGCCCGTCTCCTCCATCAGCACAGAGCTAACGTCAAATCCCTTCCTGCTTCAAAAGGATTTCAATTCTTTTCTTGCCCTGAAACAAAACTGGGTTGCTTATAAAAAAACACATGGAATTACGTAACTTTTCTTTTTGGCGGGAGCAGTTCTTGCAATTATGTTGTTTTTTTTTATAAATTAACTTTTCATGCCAATTCTTCGGATTGAAGTCAGGCTTTCCTCCCTTTTTCAGCTTTCTGATATTAAATCGGCGGTGTGTTGCTTTTTGTGCCGAACAGTAAAATATAGGTGTTATCTGTTTTTTTAATTTTAAGTAACCTGATGACTATGGATCAGCTTATAACATTACGTACACTGCCGGTATCTGCTCTCATGCAGAAAGAGTTTCACATAATCAAGGGAAGCTGTACGGTAGCCGAGGCTTTGCAGATCATGAAACGGAGCAAGGAGAGCGGTCTTATCGTCGAGCCTCGTAATGAGGATGATTGCTACGGTATTGTGACTGAGAAAGATATTCTTGAAAAAGTGATCGATCCGGGTGAGGATGTTCACCGTGATCCTTGGAATACTCCTGTTTTTCAGATTATGAGCAAGCCGGTTATCAGTGTCAATCCCAGCCTTCGCATAAAGTATGCCCTTCGCCTGATGAAACGGAGCAATATCAGGCGCCTTACCGTCATGGAAAACAATAAAATTCTTGGTCTCCTCAACATGACGGATGTGCTTCATGCTGTTGAGGAACTTCCTGTTCATGACAATCATGTCGCCCTGTAGCCGAAAGGGTACTTTGTGTAGCTTTCCTCAGTAATACCAGAAAGACCAATTTCAATGAGCGGGGTACTTGCGGTTGCAGTGCCCCTCCATTTAATCAGTGAGGCCCTCTCTACAGCTTCACAAGGAGATATGAGCGTATGAAACCATTTGATATTGTTATTGTCGGAGGCGGCGGGGCCGGGCTCTATGCCGCCATGGAGGCAATGAAAACCAATCCGGCACTGAATATCGCCGTTCTCTCCAAAGTCTATCCAAATCGCTCTCATACCTCTGCGGCTCAGGGCGGCGCCAATGCTGCGCTTGGCAACAAGGCAAAGGACGATACGGTTGAGATGCATATTTTTGATACCATCAAGGGGAGTGATTACCTTGCTGATCAGGACGCTGTTGATGTGCTGTGTTCGGAAGCGCCCAAAATCATCCGTGAACTTGAGAATATGGGGACACCGTGGTCAAGGATGGAGGACAACACCATTGCGCAGAGGCCTTTCGGTGGAGCCGGTCGTCCACGCTGCTGCTACTGTTCTGATAAAACAGGTCATACCATTCTGCAGACGCTCTATGAACAGTGTCTGAAAAAAGGGGTGATTTTTTTCAATGAGTATTTTGCACTGAACCTCTCGGTCGGCGGAAGTCGTTCGAACGGGCTGATTGCCATGAATATGAAGACGGGTAAGGTCGAAGCTTTCCCGGCCAAAACGGTGATTCTTGCTACCGGGGGTTATGCCAAAATGTACTGGAACCGGTCAAGCAATGCTGCGGGGAATACTGGTGACGGTCAGGCGATTGCCTATCGAGCGGGCATTCCGCTCAAGGACATGGAATTTGTTCAGTTTCATCCGACTGGTTTGAGAAAGAGCGGTCTCCTGGTCACTGAAGGTGCTCGGGGTGAAGGTGGTTACCTGCTTAACAAGGATGGTGAGCGCTTCATGTCACGCTATGCACCCGAAAAGATGGAGCTTGGCCCGCGCGACCTCGTTTCCCGATCGCTTGAAACGGAAATTCTGCAAGGAAGGGGGTTTGACAGCCCGGCTGGCAAATATCTTCATCTTGATCTTACTCATCTCGGGGCAGATCTTATCAAATCGCGTCTTCCCCAGATACGCGAAATGGCGATGAACTTTGAAGGTGTTGACCCTATTGAAGAGCCGATTCCTGTCAGACCGACCGCTCATTACTCCATGGGAGGGATTGATACCGATAACCAGACCAGAACGGTCATGGAGGGCGTCTATGCCGCAGGTGAGTGCGGCTGTGTTTCCGTTCATGGTGCAAATCGTCTTGGAGGAAATTCTCTGCTTGATATTCTGGTCTTTGGGCGTATTGCCGGCCGTACGGCGGCTGAGGAGGCGGGAAAATTTACGCCGGGCAGGATATCTGAAGCTGAGCTTGCCGCACAGTTTGAAGAGATCAGGGGTGGTATGCATCCTTCCGGTCGTTATGAGCGGTATGGCGAATTGCGCGAGGAACTTGGACAGACGCTGGCACTCAACGTTGGTATTTTCAGGGAGTCGTCATTGTTGCAGAAAGGGATCTCTGATATTGCTGAGCTCAAAGAGCGCTTCAAAAAAGTTCGTATCTCTGACAGCAGTGATGTTTTCAACACCAATCTGATGCAGGTGCTTGAATTGAAAAATATGCTGGATCTGGCTGAAACCGTTGCTGCCGGAGCCTATGCCCGTCAGGAAAGCCGGGGCTCCCATACCCGGATTGATTTCCCTGTACGGGATGATGCGAACTGGCACAAGCATACACTGGCTACCCTGGTCAAGGGTAACGTCACCCTTGGTGAAAAGCCGGTAACAATGGGACGTTATGAACTCCAGGAAAGAACTTATTAACTATTTTGCTTATGACGGTGTCAACAGATCAGCATAAAGAGGGGAAAAAAGAGGTCACCTTCCGGGTTTTTCGCTTCAATCCACAGGTCGACAGCAAGCCTTATTTTGACGATTATACCATTCCGGTGGAGAGGGGTGTTACGGTGCTCAGGTCGTTGAATTATATCAAAGAGCATATTGATGGCTCGGTGAGCTTCAGGGCCTTTTGTCAGGCAGGAATCTGTGGCTCTTGCGGCATGAGGGTGAACGGGCTCTCCCAGCTTGCCTGTACAACACAGGTGTGGGATGTGCTTGCTAAAAGCCGTGAACCAGGCATCATCAAGGTTGAGCCATTGCGCAACCTGCCACTCATCAAGGATCTGATTGTCGATATGGATCCGCTTGTTGGCAAGATGGTGCATTACTCGAACTGGATCGATTCAACCATGCCTGAGGCCCAGAT
Organism: uncultured Chlorobiaceae bacterium; assembly: GCA_903840935.1. Taxonomy (GTDB): domain Bacteria; phylum Bacteroidota; class Chlorobiia; order Chlorobiales; family Chlorobiaceae; genus Chlorobium. The sequence goes on along the minus strand of CAIMHT010000001.1, from coordinate 1,692 downwards.
GGGCAAAAAGGAGTTTCTGATTTCCGAAGAGGAGTTTCTTCGATATGATAAGGCGACTGATTGTATTCTTTGCGCCTCCTGTGTTTCCGAATGCAGCATATTAAGGGCGAACAAGGAGTATGTCTCTCCTGCCGTACTGCTGAAATCGTACCGCATGAGTGTAGACAGTCGCGACTCCATGCATGAAACGCGACTGGCCGAACTGGTTAAGGATCATGGAGTCTGGGACTGCACCCACTGCTATCGCTGTCAGGAGTCGTGTGTGAAAAGCATTCCGATTATGGACGCCATTCATGGACTACGTGAAGATGCCATCGAAAGCAGGGGGAAGAATGATACCAGCGGTTCCAAACATGCTGAAGCTTTTATGACGGATATTGAAAAGAAAGGCAAGCTGGTCGAAGCCACTCTGCCGATACGCACCAATGGTGTGGTCTGGACGGTGCAGAACCTTCTGCCAATGGCCATGAAGATGATCATGAAGCGCCGTACACCGCCGCCACCACCGCTGGTAAAATCGGTCAAAGGGATAAAGATATTCAGGACGATGTTCAGGGAAATGACCGAACATGTAAAGCAGGATCACAAATCTCATAAAAAATAACAGGGGAGAACTGCTCGATGAAGCGATATGCATATTACCTGAGCTGTATCAATGAGTCCATGACCAAAGAGGTTGACCGTTCAATTGAGCTCTGGCAGAAAGATCTTGGAATCGAGCTTGTCAAGCTCCATGAGGGTACTTGCTGCGGGGGGAGTAACCTTGAGTATGTCAGCCCGAAACATTTTGCGCTGGTCAATGGACGCAATATTGCACTTGCCGAAAAGATGGGGCTTGACCTTATTGTCTCCTGCAATACCTGTCTGATGACGATCCGTACGGCAAAGAAAAAGCTTGATGAATCGCCGGAACTGAAAAAAGAGATTAATGAAATTCTGAAAAAGGAGGGGCTTGAATATCGCGGCACGTCTGATGTACGGCATCTGCTCTGGGTATTGGTCGATGATGTCGGGCTTGATGCCATCCGGGAGAAGGTAAAGGTGCCGCTGAAAAATTATCGGATAGCTCCCTTTTATGGCTGCCATATTCTTCGGCCATCAACGGTTCTTGGCCATGATAATCCGCGTGATCCAACCTCACTTGACCAGTTGATTGAGGCCTTGGGTGGACAAACCATTCCGTATACCCATAAAAATCGCTGTTGCGGATTCCATACACTTCTGGTTGCCGAGCAAGAGTCTCTCAATGTGGCGGCAGAGGCTCTCCAGGAGGCGATTGAGTCGAAAGCCGATTTTATTGTAACGCCCTGTCCGCTCTGCCATACCTCGCTTGACGGCTATCAGGCAAAGGCGCTAAAAAATGCAGGTGTTGAGAGTTCTATTCCTGTTTTTCATATTTCTGAAATGATCGGTCTTGCACTTGGATATAGTGCCAAACAGCTTGGCATTAAACGCCACATCGTCTGTTGAGGATGCTTTCGGGAGTCGAGGGGCTGATTTTTTGGTGGACGATCTTTCGGGAAAGTTTTAAAAAAGGCTGAAAAAGCGTAACTTTGCACTTTTACTTTGCTCTCAGCCGGGGAATTACCGGATGATCTGACAGGCCTCTTGTTTTGTTAACCCATCAAATTATTGCATTGCATGCTCAAAAATGATCTTTTTCTCCGGGCACTAAAACGCCAGCCATGTTCC